>CAYYZU010000167.1:0-4865 GCA_964476205.1 uncultured Actinomyces sp.
CGAGCGAGGCGATGCCTGCGGCCACCCCGAGGGTGTTGGTGAGGTAGATCGCCAGGAGCAGCCCGGGCACGGTGCCGAAGCCGGCGGTGCCCGCGGCCCCCACGGCGTAGCCGAGAGTCGAGCCGCGGGTGAGGCGGGGCGGCTCCACGGGGGGAGCGCCGGGGGACATGAGCGGAGGCTAGCCGTCGCGAAGCGAAGGCACACTCTGCTTTCCGGAGGTGACTTCGCGGAGGTGATTTGACAGTCCCGCCCACGAGAGTGCAAGGTTAGGCAGCCCTAACTTAGCCTTACCTAAGGAGTTCTCGGTGATCCTCGCTCGACCCCGGTCCCACCGGTCCGCCAAGGCCCTGATCGGCCTCGCGGCCGCTGCCGTGGCCCTTCCCCTCCTCGCCGCCTGCGGTGGCGGCGGCTCCGGCTCGGCCGATGGCCCGCTCACGGTCTACTCCGGCCGCTCCGAGGAGCTCGTCGGCCCGCTCTTCGCCCAGTTCACGGAGCAGACCGGTATCGCGCTCGAGGCGCGGTACGGCGACACCGCCGAGCTCGCCGCCCAGCTCATCGAGGAGGGCGACGCCAGCCCGGCCCAGGTCTACTTTGCGCAGGACGCCGGTGCACTCGGTGCGGTCGACTCCGCGGGTCTCTTCGCCCCGCTGCCCGCGTCCGTCGCGACGACCGTGCCCGAGGCCTACCGCGCGCCCAACGCCGACTGGACCGGCGTGACCGGTCGCGCGCGCGTCATCGCCTACGACCCCGAGCAGGTGCCCGCGGCCGAGGTGCCTCAGTCGGTCTTCGATCTCACCGATCCAAAGTGGAAGGGTCAGGTCGCCATCGCGCCGACCAATGCGTCCTTCCAGGCCTTTGTCACCGCCATGCGCGTGTCTCAGGGCGACGAGGCGACCAAGCAGTGGCTCGAGGGCCTCGTTGCCAACGACGTGCAGACCTACGAGAAGAACGGCCTCATCCTCGACGCCGTCGACACCGGGCAGGCGAAGCTCGGCCTGATCAACCACTACTACTGGTACGAGAAGGCCGCTGAGGTTGGGGCCGACGCGATGCGCGCGCAGATCGCCTTCACCAAGCCCGATGATCCCGGCAGCCTCGTCAACGTCGCCGGCGTCGGCATCCTCAAGGGCGCCGCCGACAACCCCAATGCCGCGAAGTTCGTCGAGTGGCTCCTGTCGCCTGAGACGCAACAGTGGTTCGTGGACAACACCTGGGAGTACCCCCTGGTGCCGTCAGTGGCCGCCGCCGAGGGCTTGCCCGCCCTCGACACCCTCCGCGGGCCGGATGTGCCGCTGGCCGAACTCGCCGACCTCCCCGGCACCCTCGTCATGCTCGAGGACGTCGGACTGATCTGATGCACGCATGAGCCAGGTCGCGACACGTGCGCGTCCGCGGCGCGGCCCGACAGGGGCGGCTCCGCCGACCCGCAGGGCCAACAGTGGGCGTCCCCCACGCCTGCTTCTCGCCGCGGGCGCGCTCACCGCTGTCGTCGCGCTGATCCCGCTCGTCTACCTCCTCGTGCGCGTGAGTGAGGCCGGACTGGCTCGCATCATCGAGGTCCTCGTGCGCCCGCGCACACTCGAGACGATCGGAATCTCCGTCGCGCTCGTGCTCGTCGTCGTTACCGCGTGCCTGGCGATCGGGATCCCGACGGCGTGGCTCGTCGCGCGCTCCGCTCTGCCCCTGCGCGGCATGTGGCTCGTGCTCGTCGCTCTGCCACTCGCCATCCCGTCCTACGTCGCGGCGTACGCGTGGCTCGCGCAGTTTCCCGCGATGCATGGCTTCTGGGCCGCAGCCCTCATCCTCACGCTGGTGTCCTTCCCGTACGTCGTCCTGCCCGTCACGGCGGCGTTTCGATCGAGCGATCCCGCGCTCGAGGAGGTCGCGCGCTCGCTCGGGCGTGGTCCCTTCCGCGCCTTCGCCACCACGACGCTGCCGCAGGCCTGGCCCGCCGCCGCAGGTGGCGCACTACTCGTCGCCCTCTACGTACTCTCGGATTTCGGCGCGGTCGCGTTGCTGCGCGTCGATGCCTTCACGCGCGTGATCTATGCCTCCTATCGCGCGAGCTTCGACCGCGTGAGCGCCGCCGTGCTGGCCCTGGTGCTCGTTGGTCTCGCCGCCCTCCTCGTCTACGCCGAGCGGCGCGTGCGCGGACGCACCCGTCGCTGGCGCGTCGCCACGGGCACCCAGCGCGTGTCGATTCCGGTGACGCTCGGCACGGGTGCGCGCGTCGGAGCACTCGCTTGGCTCACGGTGCTCACCGTGCTCGCGCTCGGCGTACCGCTCGCCTCCCTCGTGCTGCGCATGCTGCAGGGCAGTCGCACGCCACTCGACCCGCTCGAGCTGCTCACCGCCGCACTCACCTCGCTCGGAGTCGCGCTTGCCGGCGCCATCCTCGCGGTGCTGCTCGCACTGCCCGTCGGCATCATGGCGGCGCGCTATCGCACGCGCGCGGTGCGCGGGATCGAGACCGTCTCCTACACCGGCCACGCCCTGCCCGCGGTCGTTGTCGGCCTGTCGCTCGTCTTCCTCACCCTCGCGGTCTTCCCCGCGGCGTACCAGACGATCTTCATCCTCGCCTTCGCCTACGCCGTGCTCTTCCTGCCCAAGGCGATCGGCGCGACACGCAGTGCGACCGCGTCGATCTCGCCGGTGCTCGAGCAGACGGCGCGCACCCTCGGCCGCGGACCACTGCGCGCGTGGGCGGAGACGACCTTCCGGCTCACCCTGCCCGGTGTCGCCGCGGGCGGCCTGCTCGTGCTGCTCACCGCGATGAAGGAACTCCCCGCCACCCTCATGCTGCGTCCCACCGGGCTCGACACGCTCGCCACCGAGCTGTGGAGCCGCACCGAGATCGCCGCGTACGGCGCGGCCGCTCCCTATGCGATCGCACTCGTGGCGCTCGCGGCAGTGCCTGCATGGCTGCTCAGTCGCGCGATGACGCGCACCGGTGCGGAGAGCGACGCCGATACGGTTGAGTCATGACCAGCGTTGACGTGCGCAGCCTCACCGCGGGCTACGGCGGTGACGTCGTGCTCGCCGACCTCGACCTGTCGGTGCCGTCGGGCGAGGTCGCCGCGGTGCTCGGGCCGAGTGGCTCAGGCAAGACGACGCTGCTGCGCGTGCTCGCCGGATTCCTCAAGCCCACCGCGGGCACCGTGTATTTCGGCGATCGTCTCGTCGCGGGCGCGGGGCCGGGATTCCCGCACGCCTTTGTTCCGCCCGAGAAGCGCCGCATCGGCATCGTGCCTCAGGAGGGCGCACTCTTCCCTCATCTCGACGTCTCCGCCAATGTCGCCTTCGGATTGTCACGGTCAGCGTCGTCTCGTGAGGACTCCGCATCGCGCGTCGCGGAGGTGCTCGAAATGGTGGGCATGTCCGACTACGCCCACGCCCGTCCGCATGAGCTGTCCGGCGGCCAGCAGCAGCGCGTCGCCCTCGCGCGCGCGCTCGCCCCTCGCCCCGAGGTGATCCTGCTCGATGAGCCGTTCACCGCGCTCGACGCCGCACTGCGGGTGCGGCTGCGCGCGGAGGTACGCGAGCTCCTCCGCGGCCTCGGCACGACAGCGCTGCTCATCACGCATGACCAGGAGGAGGCGCTCTCGACCGCCGATCTCGTGGCCGTGCTGCGCGACGGCCGCATCGTGCAGGTGGGCACGCCCCTCGAGGTGTACGACGTCCCGGCCGATCTCGACGTCGCCCGCTTCGTTGGCGACGCGGTGGAGCTGCCCGCTGTCGCAACCGGCGGCCGCGTCGCCTGCGCGCTCGGCGACATCCCCATGCATGCGGACACCTCGGTCGAGGGCGATGCGGTTGTCGTCCTGCGTCCGGAGCAACTGGTGCTGTCATGTCCCGTCGAGCCGAATGGCGGCGTTCCGGGTGGCGGCGTCGTGCGCGAGACGTCGTATCACGGCCATGACTCGCTCCTGCGAGTCGAACTGGCGGACGGCACCCTCATCCCCGTGCGCGTGCCGGGGGGCACGCCCCCGCCGCGCCCCGGCGACGCGGTGGTCGTAAGCGTCACCGGCCCCGGCCGGGTCTACTCGCCCTGACCGTCTCGGCACCCTGAGCGACCGCTCAAGACAGGTCACGATTGGGCGACGCGCCCCGACTTAGCCACGTGTTTGCCCGGCCGATACCGGACATTCCCCCTAGGCTCCGCCTGTCCGTCCCGCATGCGCGGTCGATCCCGCATTGGTCAGGTGAGGTAGGTCAGGTGAGCATCGCCATCCGGCTGAGGCAGCTGCGCAAGACGTTCGGCGACGTGGTGGCGGTCGACAGTGTCGACCTCGACGTCGCCGACGGCGAGTTCCTCACCCTGCTCGGCCCCTCGGGCTCGGGCAAGACGACGGTGCTGCGCATGATCGCGGGCTTCGAGCAGCCGACCTCCGGCACGATCGAGCTCGCGGGTGTCGATGTCACTCAGGTCCCGCCGTACAACCGCGATGTCAACACCGTCTTCCAGGACTATGCGCTCTTCCCGCATATGGACGTGCTGTCCAACGTCGAGTACGGGCTGAAGGTCAAGAAGGTGCCCAAGGCCGAGCGTCGTCAGCGCGCGGAGGAGGCTCTGGCATCGGTGCGCCTGGCGGAGTACGGCTCGCGCAAGCCGAGCCAGCTCTCCGGTGGACAGCGCCAGCGCGTCGCGCTCGCGCGCGCACTCGTCAATCGCCCGCGTGTCCTGCTGCTCGATGAGCCACTCGGAGCGCTCGACCTCAAACTGCGCGAGCAGATGCAGGTGGAGCTCAAGGAGTTGCAGCGCGCCGTCGGCATCACCTTCGTCTTCGTCACGCATGACCAGGAGGAAGCGCTGACGATGTCGGACCGCATCGCGGTCTTCGACGCCGGCCGCATTGCCCAGGTCG
>CAYYZU010000168.1:0-4846 GCA_964476205.1 uncultured Actinomyces sp.
ACCGTCTCATCGCCTTCGCGCTGTCCAACCTCATCACCTCCGGCCTGCGACGGGTCGCGGTCCTCACCCAGTACAAGTCGCACTCACTGGACCGGCACATCACCACGACCTGGCGCCTCTCTCCGCTCCTCGGGGACTACGTCACCGCCGTCCCTGCCCAGCAGCGTCTGGGCCCGCGGTGGTTCACGGGCAGCGCCGACGCGATCTTCCAAAGCCTCAACCTCATCAACGACGAGCGACCCGACTACGTCGCGGTCTTTGGCGCGGACCACGTGTATCGAATGGACCCCATGCAGATGGTCCAGGCGCATATCGACTCGGGGGCGGCAGTCACCGTGGCCGGCATTCGCCAGCCCCGGTCGCTCGCGCACCAGTTCGGCGTGATCGAGGCGGCGGAGGACGGCGTGCGCATCCGCCGCTTCCTCGAGAAGCCCGCCGATCCGCCCGGGATCCCGGGTGCCGAAGACGAGTCCTATGTCTCCATGGGCAACTACATCTTCACTACCGAGGCACTCATCGACGCACTGCGCGCCGATGCCGCCGACGAGGGCTCCGTGCATGACATGGGCGGCAACATCATCCCCATGCTCGTCGACCAGGGGCGGGCATGTGTCTACGACTTCGCCCTCAACGTCGTGCCGGGTGCGACGGATCGCGATCGCGGCTACTGGCGCGACGTCGGGACGCTCGACGCCTACCACGATGCCCACATGGACCTGGTCTCCGTGCATCCCATCTTCAACCTCTACAACCGACGCTGGCCGATCCTCACCAATCACCCGTCGTTGCCGCCCGCGAAGTTTGTCGAGGGCGGCAATGCCCACGAGTCCATGGTCGGCACCGGCTCGATCATCTCGGGAGCGCACGTCCGGGGCTCGGTCGTCGCCTTCGACGTGCAGGTGCAGGCCGGGGCCTACATCGAGGGCTCGGTGATCCTGCCGGGCGTGCGTATCGGCCGCAATGCCGTGATCCGCCACGCGATCCTCGACAAGAACGTCGTCGTCCCGGACGGTGCACAGATCGGCGTCGATATCGAGCGCGACCGCGAGCTCTACACCGTGAGCGAGGGCGGCATCGTCGTCCTCGGCAAGGGCGTCACGGCGGCCACCTGATGTCCGCGCCGTTGACCGGACGCGCGGTCGTCACGGGTGCGGGCCGAGGTCTCGGTGCCGCGATCGTCGAGCGACTGCGGGCAGCGGGCTATGACGTCGTCGCCACGGACGTCGTCGGCGGCGATGAGCACCTCGACGTACGCGACGCTGACGCTTGCCGCGCCCTGGCTCATGCGGTGCAGCCGGATATCTGGATCAATAATGCGGGGATCCTCGGAGCGGGCGACGCGGCCACGCAGCCAGATGACCTGATCAACTCCATTGTCGCGGTCAATCTCCTCGGCGTCATGCACGGCACCCGTGCCGCCGTCGAGGTGATGCGTGCCCGTGACGGCGGTCGCGGGAGCGGTCACGTCATCAACGTCGGATCGCTGGCGTCCTGGGTGCCGGTGCCCGGTGAGTGCGTCTACGCCGCGACCAAGGCCGGGGTGCTCTCCTTCACCCTCGGGCTGGAAGGCGAACTGCGCGCCCAGGGGGTGACCGGCATCCGCTTCACGGTGCTCTGCCCCGACGGCATGCTCACGCCGATGATCACCGAGGTCATCGACGACCCCGCCGTCGCTATGACGTTCACCGGGCTGAGGCCCGTCACGGCCGAAGAAGTGGCCGAGGCGGCATATCGCGCTCTGCGCAGGCCGCGTCGCGTGGTGAGCGTGCCGCACTGGCGCGGAGCCCAGGTGCGGCTCATCAGCTCCGTCCCTGACCTGGTGCTGCGGGCAGCGCCGATCTTCACTCGCCTGGGTCGGGCTCAGCAGGATCGCATGAGACGAGCACTCGGATCTGCTCGGCGCTGATGCCGGAATCGGCGTAGAGGAGCGCGTGATCGCGCGCTTCTTCGCGGGCCACAGCCTCGGTCAGTCGCGCCGTGCCGATCCAGCCGCAGGTGCACTCAGGCAGCATGTAGCGACCGGTGCGCGTAAGCGAGACCTGATGCGCGGGCGCAGGGGTGGGATCGAGCACGTCCGCACCGTACGCGCCTGCGATGACAGGTGCATGATGCTGGGTTGAACCCCAGGTGAACGACCTCGAGAGGTCGGTCGCTTGGTGCTGTCGTAGCGTGGAGTCATGTCACAGGTTGAGTCACAGGTCGAGGTCGTGGACACCGGTTCGCCATGGATCATCTCCCGCTCCATCGTGGTCAAGGCGCCGGCGGAGAAGGTCTTCGAGATCCTCGCCAACCCCCGCCGCCACCCCGACTTCGACGGTTCGGGCTCCGTGCGCGGCGCGATCGCGGGGCCTGAGCGGCTCTCGATGGGCGCGAAGTTCGGCATGGACATGCGCCTGGTGGTGCCCTATCGCGTCAGCAGCCAGGTCAAGGAGTTCGATGAGGGTCGTCGCATCGCGTGGGCCCATTTCGGCGGCCACCGCTGGCGCTACGAGCTCGAGCCCCTGCCCGACGGGTCGACTCGCGTCACCGAGACCTTCGATGCCACGACTGCCCGCTCCGCCCGTGCTCTCAAGCTCATGGACGCCTACAACCGCAACACGCGGGCCATCGAGGAGACCCTGCCGCGTCTCGCGGCCCTGGCCGAGAGTGAGGCTCAGTGACCACCACCACGTATCAGGTGACCGGGATGACGTGCGATCACTGCGTGCGCGCAGTGACAACCGAGCTGGTGCTCCTAGAGGGAGTGCGGAGTGTCGATGTCGACCTTGAGCAGGGTGCCGTGACCGTGACGAGCGATGGCCCCCTGGACCTTGGGCAGGTCCGGGAGGCCATCGACGAGGCCGGCTACTCGCTGAAGGGCTAGGGCAGCATCCTCAGCTGTCGCTGATCACCCGAAGCGACCGGAGATGTAGTCCTCGGTGCGCGGGTCGTGGGGAGCCGTGAAGATCCGTCGCGTGGGGCCGTACTCCACAAGGCGGCCGTGGCGGACGCCGTTGGCGTCGACGTCGGCGGTGAAGAAGGCCGTGCGCTCCGAGACGCGGGCCGCCTGCTGCATGTTGTGGGTGACGATGACGATCGTGTAGTCCTTCGCCAACTCCTTCATGAGGTCCTCGATCTTCGCCGTGGCGATGGGATCGAGAGAGGCGCACGGCTCGTCCATGAGGATGACCTCGGGCTTGACCGCGATGCAGCGTGCGATCACGAGGCGCTGCTGCTGGCCACCCGATAGTGCATAGGCGCTCTTCTTGAGGTCATCCTTGACCTCGTCCCAGAGTGCGGCGCGCGTGAGGCACTCCTCGACCAGGTCGTCCATGTTGACCTTCATGCCATTGACCTTGGGGCCGTAGGCGACGTTCTCGTAGATCGACTTGGGGAAGACATTCGGCTTCTGGAACACCATGCCGATGCGCCGGCGCACCTCGATCGGATCCACGTCGGGCGCGTAGATGTCGAAGCCGTGGTAGGCGAGCAAGCCCTCGACGCGTGCGCCTGGGATGAGGTCGTTCATCCGATTGAAACTGCGCAGGAGCGTCGACTTGCCGCAGCCCGACGGCCCGATGAAGGCCGTGATCTCGTTGCGCCCGATCTGCATGCTGACGTCGCGGACGGCCTCGAAGTCGCCGTAGAAGACCCGGACGTTGGCGAGATCGAAGACGATGTTGGAGACCGTCTCAGAGATCTCCGCGCCCTCGAGCACGGCGGAGACGTCCATGCGGCCGGTCACGGCCATGTCGCTGGTGGACTGGGGGGCGTCAGGATCGTGGATTTCGCTCATCGTCTCGCTCATCTTGTCGTCTCACCCATCTTTTCACCAGCGCTTCTGGGTTCGGTTGCGGATCAGGATGGCAACGGCGTTCATTGCCAGGAGGATGACCAGGAGGAGCACGATCGTGGCCGAGGCCAGGATCTGGAACTCTTCACGTGACTCCTTGGTCCAGTTGAAGATCTGGATGGGAAGCGTCGTGTAGGCCGAGAACGTCGATCTGGGATTGAACGAGATCAACAACACGGCTCCGAGGAGGAGGAGCGGAGCGGCCTCCCCAATGGCTCGACTCAGCGCAAGGATCGTGCCCGTCGCCATGCCGGGGATCGCCGCGGGCATGGTCTGCCGCCAGGTGGTCTGCCAGAGGGTGGCACCCAGGGCGAGTGACCCGTGGCGGATGTTTTGCGGCACGGCCCGGAGAGCCTCGCGCGTGGACACGATGATGACGGGGAGCACCAGCAGGGCCAGAGTGAGTCCCGCGGTGATGACGGTCTGCCCGAGGGCAAGCGCTCTCGCGAAGATCGCCAGGCCCAAGATGCCGTAGACGATCGAGGGGACAGCGGCGAGGTTCTGGATGTTGATCTCGACGAAACGGGTGAAGCGACTCGCCGGGTTGGCGTACTCCTCCATGTAGACCGCGCCGAGGAATCCGATCGGCAGTGCGAAGAGTGCGGTGAACGCGATGACCCAGAGGGTGCCGGTGATCGCGGACTGGGCGCCGGCTCGCTCGGGGCGACGGATGGAGGGCATGTTCTCCCACAGGGTGGGAGTGAGGCGGGGCCAGCCCTTGATGGTGACGTAGGCCAGGAGCACGGCGAGGAAGATGATGCCGACGGCCAGGCACAGGAAGAGGATCCAGCGGAAGGTCTTGTCGACCAGCGGCTGGCCCTTGCCCTCGAGGTCGACGGGCGCGGAGTCAGGGGCGGTCTCGAGTGTCGTGGTCACTGGTAGGCCTGCCGATACTTGCGGACGAGTCGGATGCTCACCATGTTCATGAAGAACGTGATGACGAAGAGCAGCAGGCCGACCGCGAAGATCGACTTGGACTCGATGCTTCCGGTGGCCACGTCGCCTGCGCCGGCG
>CAYYZU010000169.1:0-4831 GCA_964476205.1 uncultured Actinomyces sp.
TTCGACAAGGTCAAGGAAGACACCAAGGGCATCACGGCACAGTCAGTGATGACCTACGGCGAAGCTGCGAACCGCGCGGTCAACCAGGTGCTGGTGCGCTCCATCAACACAACGATCACGTCGCTGCTGCCGGTGCTCGCGATCATCGTCGTGGGCGCGGGCCTTCTCGGCGCAGGAACACTCCTCGACCTGGCCGTCGCCCTTGCGGTGGGCATGTTCGTCGGCGTCTACTCGTCCCTCTTCATCGCTACGCCTGTGGCGGTCCTCCTCAAGACGCGCCAGCCTGACATCAAGGCCCTGGACAAGCGCGTGATGGCACGGCGCGGAGGCTCCGGGCGCCGGGCGGCGGAGTCGCAGGAGGCGGCAGCAGCTGCAGTGGGGGTCGTGGACTCCGCTCAGGTGGGCGCCGCACAGGGCGCTGGCGGCACCGGAGAGCGTCAGCAGCCCAAGCGCCAGCCGCGCTCGAAGCGCGGCAAGAAGTAGCCGAGCGGCTCCCGGCCGCATGCATGCTCGTACACTGACCGCGAGAAGAGCGGGAGGTGCGGGTGACGCAGGAGGCGATGCGCGAGGTCCCGGCTGAGGCCGGCGCCAGCGGCCTGCGCTCTCGACTCGCACGCCTCACCGGCTCGCGGACCGGGCCCTCCGAGCTAGACCCGCTGATCCGGACCCTGCGCCAGTACCACCCCAAGTCGGATGTGCGTCTGCTCCAGCGGGCGTACGAGACGGCCGCCTACCTGCACCGCGACCAGAAGCGCCGTTCCGGCGATCCCTACATCACCCACCCCCTCGCGGTGGCGACGATCCTCGCCGAACTCGGGATGACGGCTCCCACACTCTCGGCCGCTCTCCTCCATGACACCGTGGAGGACACCGGCTACTCGCTCGAGGAACTCCGAGAGGACTTCGGAGACGAGGTTGCCGACCTCGTCGACGGTGTGACCAAGCTCGACCGAGTCACCTACGGCGAGTCCTCGGCCGCGGAGACCGTGCGCAAGATGGTCGTGGCGATGGCGCGCGATATCCGTGTGCTGGTCATCAAGCTCGCCGACCGACTGCACAACATGCGCACGCTGGGCTTCATGCCGCCCGAGAAGCAGGAGAAGAAGGCCCGCGAGACGTTGGAGATCTACGCGCCGCTCGCGCACCGACTCGGCATGAACACGATGAAGTGGGAGTTGGAGGATCTTGCCTTCGCCACTCTCTACCCCAAGGTCTATGACGAGATCGAGCGCCTGGTCACGCAGCGTGCTCCCTCGCGCGATCAGTACCTCACGCGCGTCATCGACGAACTCGAGACGGATATCCGTGGGGCCCGGATCAAGGCATCGGTCACCGGACGGCCCAAGCACCTGTACTCCGTCTACCAGAAGATGGTCGTGCGGGGCCGCGAGTTCGCCGACATCTACGACCTCGTCGGTGTCCGCATCCTCGTCGAGTCCATCCGCGACTGCTACGCGGTATTGGGCATCGTCCATGCGCGCTGGAGTCCCGTGCCGGGACGCTTCAAGGACTTCATCGCGATGCCGAAATTCAACATGTACCAGTCGCTTCACACCACGGTCATCGGACCCGATGGCAAGCCGGTGGAGCTGCAGATCCGCACATGGGACATGCACCGCGCGGCGGAGTTCGGGGTGGCCGCGCACTGGCGCTACAAGCAGCGCGATGTGGGAGGCAAGCAGGGCCCCGATGACTTCGGCTGGCTACGGCAGCTACTCGAGTGGCAGCGTGAGACTGAGGACCCCGACGAGTTCCTAGATGCCCTGCGCTACGACCTGTCCTCTTCCGAAGTATTCGTCTTCACTCCCAAGGGTGACGTCGTAGCGCTTCCCCAGGGCAGCACCCCGGTGGACTTCGCCTACAGCGTCCACACCGAGGTGGGCCATCGCTGCGTGGGCGCGCGGGTCAACGGAAAGCTCGTCCCCCTGGAGTCGGAGCTCTCCAATGGCGATGTGATCGAGGTCTTCACGTCTAAGGCGGACGGGGCTGGCCCCAGCCGGGACTGGCTGGCCTTCGTCAAGTCCCCTCGCGCGAAGTCCAAGATCAAGGCGTGGTTCAGCAAGGAGCGTCGCGAAGAGGCAATCGAGCAGGGCAAGGACTCGATCGTGCGTGCCATGCGCAAGGAGGGCCTCCCGCTCCAGCGCCTCATGAGCAACCAGGCGCTGTCCACCATTGCCGCGGAGTTGCATCAGGCTGACGTGTCGGCGCTCTATGCCGCGGTGGGTGAGGGGCGCATCTCAGCGGCCAGCATCGTACGGCGCCTGGTGGCTGCGGCCGGTGGAGTCGATGGCGCGGCTGACGACGTTGCCGAGGGTTTCACGCCGTCGTCGACCTCCCGGGCGGTGGCGGCGGGTGACCCCGGTGTGCTCGTCAAGGGCGCGAGCGACGTCTGGGTCAAGTTGGCGCGATGCTGCACTCCCGTGCCGGGCGACGACATCGTCGGATTCGTCACTCGGGGATCAGGTGTCTCCGTGCACCGGCGTTCGTGCGTCAACGTGCCCGGTCTTGAGGCGCAGCAGGACTCCGGGGCCAGATTCGTCGAGGTTTCCTGGGCACCCTCGTCAGGCAGCGTGTTCCTCGTGAACATCCAGGTGGAGGCGCTGGACCGCGCGCGCCTGCTCTCGGACGTGACGCGCGCCCTGTCCGACCAGCACGTGAACATTCTCAGCGCCTCGGTCACGACCACGCGCGAGCGCATCGCCCTCTCGCGGTTCACCTTCGAGATGGCCGATCCCAAGCACCTGGGCGCCGTCCTCAAGGGTGTGCGCCAGGTCGACGGCGTCTTCGACGCCTACCGCGTCTAGCTGCCCGGGGCTAGTTGCCGGCTGGTCCGGCGAACTCCGAGACCGTGCCCTCCACTGCAGCGAGGAGCGCGCGTGTTGAGTCGACGCTTGCCTGTGCCGCCGCGATCTTCTTCGCGTCGCCGCTTGCCTGAGCGGACGCGAGGTCCTGCTCCGCACGCGCGAGGGCGGAACGGAACCGCTCGGCTGTGTCCTCCGCGCGTGCGCGACGTGCGGGATCGGTCGCGGCCCAGCGACGCTCGTCGGCCTGGCGGACGGCGTCCTCGACCGTGCGCAGCCGGCGCTCGATGCGTTCCTTGTCGGCCCGTGGGACGTGTCCGATGGCCTCCCAGCGCTCCTGGATGCCGCGCAGGCCCCGCTTGGCGGCGGCCACATCTGTGATCGGCAGGAGAGCCTCGGCTTCGACGACCAAGGCCTCCTTGCGCTCGAGATTGGCGCGGTGCTCAACGTCGCGCTCGGCGTTGACCGCATCCCGTGAGGCGAAGAATGCGTCCTGCGCCGCTCGGAATCGAGCCCACAGGCGGTCCTCGTCCTGGCGGCTGCCGCGCGGGGCGGCCTTCCACTTGTCCATGAGTGAGCGATACGCGCGCGTGGTGCCGGCCCAATCGGTAGATGTCGCAAGGGCCTCGGCCTCTCGGATGAGGGACTCCTTGGCGCCGAGGGCTTCCTTGCGCTCTGCGTCACGCGTGGCGAAGTGCTGGCGCCGCCTCCGGTCGAAGGATGTGCGCGCCGAACTGAATCGCTTCCACATGGCCTGCTCGCGTCCACGGTCGATACGCGGCGCGGCCTTCCACGCGTCCAGGAGGGAAGCGAAGCGCTCACCCGTGGACTTCCACTGCGTGGACTCGGCCAGTGACTCGGCTTCGACGACGATGGCCTCTCGTGCAGCAAGAGCTTCCTCGCGCTGGCGTGATCGGGCAGCCTCGCGCTCGGCGCGTGCGGCGCCCATGAGAGCGTCCACCTCGTCGCACGCGCGCTCGAGTTCGGCAACATCGCCGAGGAAGGCGGGCGTGGCCAGGGCCTCACGAGCGTGGGCGACTGCGGCGGGGGCGGCATCGATGCCGCGACCCTCCTTGAGGCGGTGAGCGGCGAGGTCCACCTCGACGAGGATGTCGTCGTACTTGCGGCCGAAGAACGCCAGTCCCTCCTCGACAGTGCCAGCAGCCCAGTTGCCCACGACCACCTCTCCAGCAGGTGTGCGGAGCCACACGGTGCCGTCGGCGTCGATGCGCCCGAAGCGCGCGGGGTCGGTCCGGCGGACTGGGGGAGCGGAGGGGCCCGCAGCCGGGCGCGAGGGCCGCCTGAGAGCCGTAGGGGGTGGAGCAGCGGGCGTGGGAGCCGTGACGACGGCCGGGCTCGGGATGACGGTGGTCTCCACTGTGGTCGTCTCGACCACCGCGATGCCCTCGGGGCCGGCAAGGACGGTCGTGGATGTCTCGATGGCTTGGATCACGGGAGGTGGGGTGATCGCGGGCGCTGCCTCTCGCGCTTCGAGTACGCCGAAGGGCGCTGCGGGAGCATCCTCGACGATCTCGACGGCGACATCTTCGGTCACCGCATCCTCGCTCCCCGGGAATCCCGGTGTGCTCTCCGTCATCGACCCTCCTAGTTTGCCGGCGACGTGGTCAGCGTCGCCTTCTCGATGACGACCCTCTGGGCCGGGGGCCCGTCGCTGCCGCCGCCTTCAACCCCGGCCGCCGCAATGCCCGTGACGACATCGAGGCCCTTGGTGACCTTGCCCCAGATGGTGTATCCGGAGGGCAAGGTTGTGTCCTCGTACACGATGAAGAACTGGCTTCCGCCCGTTCCTGGCCCGGCGTTGGCCATGGCCACGGTGCCGGCGGGGTAGTTCGCCTCTCCCTCGGCGGGGAGGTTCTCATCGGGGATCGAGTAGCCCGGGCCACCGGTGCCGTTGCCCGCGGGATCCCCGCACTGGAGCACGAAGATCCCCTCGGTCGTGAGGCGGTGGCAGGCCGTGAGGTCGAAGTAGCCCTCCTCGGTGAGGAAGGCCATCGAGGCGACCGTGGCGG
>CAYYZU010000170.1:0-362 GCA_964476205.1 uncultured Actinomyces sp.
CCCCTCGTCCAAGTCGACCGACTCGCATCAGCCGAACGGATGATGCCCCTCGTGGGCGTGGGTGGGAGAGATGAGGTGCTGCCGCCCGAAGGTGAGGTGCTACCGCCCGAAGGTGAGGTGCTGCCGCCCTAGCGCCTCGAAAACCGCGTTCGGGGACCCGTGAAACGCGGTTCTGGCGGCGCCACGAAGCGCGTGGGGTGAACTTTGGGACGAAAGCGCCGCGCAGCGTCACTTTTCGCCCAAAGTTCAAGGGTGAGCGCGAAGCGGGCGGGGGACGGATGGTGCCCGCGAAGCGGGGGGGGGGGGGGGGGGGGGGGGGGGCCCGCGCGGGGCAGCCCGGCGCCGCGCGCGGGGGGGGGGGC
>CAYYZU010000170.1:372-4821 GCA_964476205.1 uncultured Actinomyces sp.
TTCCCCCATGTCGACATCGCGCACGGCCTGGATGAGCTGCTCGAGCCCCTGCTCGGGGAGGGCGCCGGCCTGCGAATACAGGACGACGCCGTCGCGGATCGCCATGAGGGTGGGGATGGACGAGATCTGGAAGACCTGGGCCAGGCCGGGCTGGGCCTCCGTGTCGACCTTGCCAAAGACGATGTCCGCGTGGGCATCGCTGACCTTCTCGAAGACGGGGGCGAACGTCCGGCACGGGCCGCACCACGCGGCCCAGAAGTCGATAAGGACGATGGGGCTGTCCTGCACGGTGGGGGCGAACGTCTCTTCGGTCAGCGCAACGGTAGCCATACCCCCCAGGGTATCACGCACAGCGTCCCCACGCGCCACGATGGCGGTGTGCTCGAGGCGCCCACCATCGGTCGTCCTGCCGTCCCGCCGGAGGCAGGGCTACTCCTCGTCGCGGCCCCGACCCTGGAAGAGCCGTTCGACCGCGCTGTCATCCTCCTGCTCGAGCACGACGAATCCGGCACACTCGGCGTAGTCCTCAATCAGCCCACGACTCTCGATGTGGGATCGGTGCTCCCGGGGTGGCGTGACCACCTCACGGGTACGACGCACCTCTTCCAGGGCGGACCGGTCGCACTCGACAGCGCCCTCGGGCTGGCGGCCCTGGACTCGGCCCTGCTCCAGCAGGAGGACGCGCGCGAAGTGGACGAGCCGGAAGGCTTCCGCCGCGTGGTCGGCGCGCTCGGGATCATCGACCTCGACACCCCCGCGGATGAACTCGTCCCGCACCTGCAGGCACTGCGTATCTACGCCGGCTACGCCGGGTGGTCTCCGGGTCAACTCGAAGACGAACTCGAGCGCGGATCGTGGGCCGTCGTGTCTCCCGGAGACCTCGTCTCAGACGCCTTCCTCGCTGACCCCGAGCAACTGTGGGGAGCGGTCCTACGCAGGGCCGGAGGCAGCCTCGCGTGGTGGCCCCGTCACCCCGGTGACGCATCCGTCAACTGACCCTCTGCGGAGGCGACGCCTCGATCGCGAGCCCGGGACTCGCGCTCCGCCGACGGCCCTAGACTTCCCGCATGAGCACGCCCCTGGACTCGCCCTCCCTCGAGGGCACGACCCTCACCGAGGAGCGCGTCGCCTCGACCGATGACGGCGACCACGAGCGCTTCGCTCACTACGTCCAGAAGGACAAGATCGTCGAGAGCGCGGTGACAGGCACGCCTGTCCGTGCCCTGTGCGGCAAGAAGTGGGTGCCCGGGCGCGACCCGTCGAAGTTCCCGGTGTGCCCCGAGTGTCAGGAGATCTACTCCGGCCTCAAGCCCGGCAAGCCCGACAAGCCCCACGGTCCGGACGGCGACTCCTGAGTCTCTTCGCGCCGCAGTACCGCGCCGTGACGATCGGCGTCGTTGCGGCCATCACGCTGTTCGCCTTCGAGGGTATTGCGGTCGCCACCGTGATGCCCGCCGTTGCGCTTGAGTTCGACGGTCTCCGCATTTACGCATGGGCCTTCAACGCATACGTTGCGGCATCTCTGGTCGGCATGGTGGTGGCGGGCACATGGTGCGATCGCCGGGGTCCGCGACGCGCGATGTGGACTGGCCTGCTGGTCTTCAGTGCCGGCGCCGTCGCCGCGGGGCTCGCGCCAGGAATGACCGCACTCATCGTCGCGCGCGGCGTTCAGGGACTCGGTGGGGGCGCGCTCATCGTCGCGGCGTACGTCCTCATCGCGCGCGCCTATCCGGAGGACCTGCGACCGAAGGCCTTCTCGCTCATGGCTGCAGCGTGGGTGGTCCCCGCGCTCGTCGGGCCGCTCATCGCGGGTTGGCTCACGGAGACGCTCAGCTGGCGTCTCGCCTTTCTCCTCGTGCCCCTGGTCCTTCTTCTGCCGGCGCTGCTCCTGCGCCAGGTGCTACGCGAGCACGACGGGGGGACAGGGGAGCCAGGGTCGCCCGCCCGCATCGTTCGCGCGCTGGTCACCGCGGGTGGCCTCAGCCTCGCCATGGTGGGCTTCGTGCGACCTGCGGCGCTGCCCCTGTGGGTCGACGGCTTCATCCTCGGGGCGGGGCTCCTCCTGATCGTTTTCGGAGTCCGCGGGCTCCTGCCCGAAGGCGCCTTGCGCCTCGAGCGCGGACTGCCCACGACCGTGCTCATGCGCGGCATCCTGGCGGGCGCGTTCTTCGGCGCCGAGGCCTTCATCCCGCTCGCGCTCGTCGAGCAGCGCGGTCTGGCGATCACGGTCGCAGGGCTCACGTTGAGCGTCTCCGCGCTCGGTTGGTGGATGGGCTCCTATGTGCAAAGTCGCATCCCCGAGTCCACCGATCGTGCTCGCACGGTGCGCGTGGGTGCGCTGATCGCGGCAGTGGGTCTCGCGTCGCTGCCACTGTGCCTGGTGCCCTCGTTCCCGCCGATGATCGCCGCCGCTTCCTACTTCGTCGCATCACTCGGCATGGGGCTCTGCTTCCCCTCGATCGCGGTGCAGACCCTGCGCCTATCCCCTGTAGAGGAGCAGGGCGTCAACTCCGCGTCACTACAGATATCCGATGCGATCCTGAGCTCGCTCATGCTGGGACTCCTCGGCGCCGTCCACGCTGCGGCCGTAGCGCAGGGGGGTGCCACCACGGGCACGTACGACGTGATCTGGTGGCTTGCCGCGGCCATCGCGCTTGTCGGCGCCGCCATAGCCGCTCGCATGAAGCCGGTTTCCGCTGTACCCGTGGGCGCCCCTTCCTGACCGGCTGGCAGGATGATCGGGACACCACCCCACGAGGAGATTCCATGCACCGTCGTTCCCTAGCCGTCGTCGCCCTCGCGGCCTCGGGCCTGCTGCTTGCGGCATGCGCCCAGGAGTCCTCGGGCGGCGCGTCATCGTCCGCCCCGGCACCCGAGTCGACTTCTGCCGCACCGGCATCGTCGTCCGCTGCGCCGTCGCCCACCGAGGCACCCGATGAGTGCGCCCCTGAGAACCTCGCGCTCGTCAATGCCGGCCAGCTCACCATCGGCACGGATAGCCCGGCCTACCCGCCGTACTTCGTCGATGACGACCCGACCAATGGCCAGGGCTTCGAGTCCGCGGTCGCGTACGCCGTGGCCGAGGGCCTGGGCTTCACGGCCGATCAGGTTCAGTGGACCGTCGTGCCCTTCAACAAGTCCTACGCCCCCGGGGCCAAGGACTTCGACTTCGACATCAACCAGATCTCGATCACGCCTGAGCGGGCCGAGGTCGTGTCCTTCTCTGACGGTTACTACACCGTCAATCAGGCTGTCATCGCGCTCGCGGACTCGCCGATCGCCAACGCGACCTCGCTCACCGAGCTCAAGGCCGCCAAGCTCGGGGCCCAGGTCGGCACGACCAGCCTGAAGTACATCGAGGACTTCATCCAGCCCGACCAGGACGTCTACGTCTACAACGACACCAACGACGCCAAGTCGGCCCTGAAGAACGGCCAGATCGACGCCATCGTCGTCGACCTGCCCACGGCGTACTACATCACCGCGGTGGAGATCCCCAAGGGCAAGATCGTCGGCCAGTTCCCCGCCCAGGACGGTGGCGAGCAGTTCGGCATGCTCTTCCAGAAGGACAATCCGCTCGTCGGCTGCGTCAACGCGGTCCTCACCGAGCTCAAGGACTCCGGCGCGCTCCAGGCCATCCAGGATGAGTGGCTGGCCGGGACTACGGCTCCTTACTTCAAGGAGTGACTGAGCCCGGCAGCGCATCTGTCGCTGCAGCGCGCGCGGGGTCGGCGCCCTATGTCGACCCCGCGCGCGTGCGCTACCGCCAGCACAAGG
This sequence comes from uncultured Actinomyces sp., assembly GCA_964476205.1. Taxonomy (GTDB): domain Bacteria; phylum Actinomycetota; class Actinomycetes; order S36-B12; family S36-B12; genus Mxb001. The sequence goes on from CAYYZU010000170.1 coordinate 4,150, forward strand.
CGTGGCGTGACGCGGCCATCGGCATCGTCAGCCTGATCATCACGGCCACGGTCGTCACCCTCATCGTCGTACGCACCCCCGGGTGGTCCGCGGTCCAGGAGACGTTCTTCAGCCCCGAGGCATTCGCGGAGTCCTTCCCCGGCTTGCTCGAGGCCTTCTGGCTCAACGTCCGGATCTTCCTCATCGCCGAGCCGCTCATTCTCATCCTCGGGCTCACGGTCGCCCTCGTGCGCAGGCTGCGCAGCCCGATCTTCCTGCCGTTGCGCATCATCGCCACGGTCTACGTCGATGTCTTCCGCGGCGTACCCACCCTGCTCGTGATCCTGCTCCTTGGCTTCGGTGTGCCGGCCCTCCAGTTGCAGGGCGCACCCGATGAGGTGCTCGTCTGGGGCGTCGTGGCCCTCGTCCTGTCCTACGGCGCCTACGTCGCGGAGGTCTTCCGCGCCGGCATCGACTCGGTGCATCCCAGCCAGCGCATGGCCGCCCGCTCGCTCGGGCTGTCCTCCTGGCAGACCAACCGGTACGTCGTCCTGCCCCAGGCTGTGCGCAACGTCACCCCGCCCCTGCTCAACGATTTCATCTCTCTGCAGAAGGACACCGCTCTTGTGTCGGTGCTAGGCCCCATCGAGGTGCTGCGCCAGGCGCAGATCGACGCGTCCTTCACCTTCAACT
>CAYYZU010000171.1:0-4764 GCA_964476205.1 uncultured Actinomyces sp.
GGAGTCATCCACACCGACTTCCAGAAGGGCTTCATCAAGGCGGAGGTCGTGTCGTTCGACGACCTCGTCGAGGCGGGCTCGATGACGGAGGCGAAGGCCCACGGCAAGGTGCGCATGGAGGGCAAGGACTACGTCATGCGCGACGGCGACGTGGTCGAGTTCCGCTTCAACGTCTAGGAGGTCGTCATGGCCGAGAAGGTCACCGGTCCGAAGTCCTACTTCCCCTCGATCGAGAAGAAGTACGGGCAGCCGATCGAGTACTGGATGAAGCAGCTGGACGTGGTGAAGGACGCCAAGCACATGGAGCAGGTGGCCCACCTCAAGGGAATGGGCATGGGACACGGCCACGCCAACGCCGTGGTCGCCGTCTATCGGGCAGACAACGGTCTGAAGTAGGCGACGCCATGATCATCTGTCAGTTCATCTTCACGCCGGGGGAGTACGACGAGGACTTCCACGTCTTGGACGACCAGATCGACGCCTACGCCCGCTCCCTGCCGGGATTCCGGGCGACGGAGACCTGGCAGTCATCAGATGGCAAGGTCGTGAATGCGACGTACTACTTCGACGATATGGCATCCGTGCGCGAGCTCTCGCGCTTCCCGCAGCATCTGGAGGCCAAGGGCCAGTACCAGCGCTGGTACGACGGGTATCGCATTGTCGTCAGCGAGGTCACTGCCTCCTACGGCGACGATCGTCTCCCGCACGTCACGCGCGAGGGGGGCGGGGAGCGCGCGTGACGACGGCGATCGCGGCGTATCCGACTTGGGGGCTGCTCAACCGGCGCCTGGAGGAGGCGGTCGCGCCGCTGGATGACAATCACTTGGCCCGCAACCTCGGGCCAGGTCGTTGGCCGCTGTGGGCCGTCGTGGGGCACCTCGCATGCCAGCGGGTCTTCTGGCTGTGCGACTTCGCGGGGGAGTCGGGCGCGGCGACGACTCCCTTCACCAACGCCGCCTGGTCCTGCCCGGGTGACGACGATCTCGTCAATGTCATGAACGCCGACCAGTTGGTCGTGTCGCTGTCCACCACCTTCGCCATCGTCGAGCGCGCGCTCGACACCTGGGACGTCGACTCCCTCGACGAGGTCATCGATCGCTCCGACCTTGAAGACGAGTGGAGGCATAGCCGCGGATTCGTACTCGATCGCGTGTACGCGCACGACCTCTGGCATGCTGCTGAAGCGAGTGAGATCCTCACTGCGCTGGGACTTCCGCCGATCGATCCCTGGGGATGACGCCATGACCGACCTTGCCTACTCCGTCGAGCGCACGTACCCCGTCGACACCGACACCATGTGGAGCGCGTGGACGCAGGCCAGCGCTCTCGAGCAGTGGTATGCGCCCACCGAACTCAATGTCGTAGCCGGTTCGGTGGTCTCCGAAGCGATCGAGGGCGGTCGCTGGGCCGTGGCGGTGGACGCGTCGTCCTACGGGCACATCGCCTACTTCTGGGGTCGCTACACCGAGGTAGTCCCGGGACGCCGGCTCGTGCATGGCCTTGCGTATTCGCAAGACGAGGCTGACTTCGTCGCGCGCGACGACGAGGCCCCCCACCACGACATCGTCATCGACATGGAGCCGCGCGACGATGGCACCTGGGTGCGCTTCGCCCAGTACGGCGAGATGCCCGCGGACCAGGCCGCGATGGCCCAGGCTGGCATGGAGAGCTACTTCGACTCTCTCGGCGCCTACCTCGTCCGCTGATCAGCTGTCGTACAGATCAGCGCGCAAGACCCTCGGCACGCAACTCCAGCGTGGCCAGCGCCGAGATCACCTCGCGATCCCCGCGTCGCCATGCGCCTGCCGGGTCATCGCTGATCCTCGCAAGCAGGTGCAAGGGCTGGCGCGCCATGGCGCGTAGCGCGAAGAGATCGAGATCGTCCGTCGAGTCAAGGAAGCGTCGCGCAGCAGTCGCCCGACGGATGAAGGCAATGCGGATCGGCACCCACACCATCGCCCACGATGCGATGCCGAGCACGGCGAGCGCGACGGCGAGGAATCGTGCGAGGAGGCCGACGGCATCAGCCGATGCCTGGCCCGCATCTGCGATGGCGGTCGCCGCACCTCCCATGCCGTCGAAGGGTGACTGGAGCGCGTCACCGATGAGCGGCACCTGACCGACGGCTGCGCCCGCGTCGTCGAAGCGATCTGCCCGATCGGTGGCACTGCTCGACACGGCGAGGCCGGGCGCGGCAAGATTCATCACCAGGTCGTAGAGCCGCACGGCAGCCCAGATCCACAGTGCACTCCACGCGACCAGCCAGACATCACCGGCGATCTGTCGCGTACGCCGTGCCGGGATCTCGGAGTACCAGGTCATCGCACCCTCCCTCTCTCGCGCTGTGGCCGCCCTAGGATGCGGACGTGCCCAGCGAGTCGCGGATCCCGGTCGCCATCGTCGGCGCGGGGCCCGCGGGCCTCATGCTCTCCCATCTCCTCGCCCGACGCGGCATCGACAGCGTCGTCGTGGAGATCCGGTCGCGCCACGAGATCGAGACCACCAATCGCGCGGGAGTCCTCGAGCAGGGGGCGGTGCGGATGCTCGTGAACGAGGGTGTCTCGGATCGCGTCCTGCGCGAGGGGCATGAGCATGAGGGCATCGAGCTCCGGTTCGGCGGGCACGGGTATCGCATCGACTTCCGGCGCCTTGTCGACGCTGCCGTCTGGCTCTACCCGCAGCAGCAGGTCTTCACTGATCTCGCCGACGCTCGCGCCCGTGATGGCGGCGACGTGCGCTTCGAAGTGAGCGACGTGAGCGTCGAAGATCACCTCACGGCGCCGGTCCTGCGCTTCACCGATGCCGATGGCGAGCGGCACGTCGTACGCGCGGACATCATCGTGGGTGCTGACGGCTCGCACTCCTACTGTCGCGGCCTGATGCCGGCGTCCGGTCGCCGCGAGTACTTCACGACGTACCCCTATGCCTGGCTCGGGATTCTCGCGGAGGCTCCGCCCAGTGCTGACGAGCTCGTCTACGTCCACTCGGATCGCGGCTTCGCACTCCTCTCGCAGCGCACGCCGACCGTGCAGCGGATGTACCTGCAGTGCGCGCCTGACGAGGACCTCGCGCAGTGGTCGGACGATCGCATCTGGGAGGAACTCGACGCCCGCACGTCGGGTGACGGCTTCGAATTGCAGGCGGGCACGATCACGGAGAAATCGATCCTCCCCTTCCGGAGCTATGTCGACGAGACCATGCGCCAGGGCCGGCTGGTGCTCGTCGGCGATGCGGCTCACACGGTCCCACCCACGGGTGCCAAGGGCCTCAACCTCGCCCTCACGGACGTGGGCATCCTGGCGGACGTGATTCCCCGCGCCCTGGCGACAAGCGACATGGACGTGCTCGACGAGTACTCCGAGCGCGCACTCGATCGCATCTGGAAGGTCGAGAGCTTCTCCTACTGGATGACGCAGATGCTTCATCTGCGCCCCGACGGCGACGCGTTCGACGCACATCGTCAGATCGGCGAACTGCGGCGCATCGTGACCTCGGACCGCGGATCGGCGTACCTCGCCGAGGCATACACGGGCTGGCCCGAATCGACGAGAGGATGAGGACGTGACCCACTTGATGAGAGTGCCTGGGGAGTTTGCCGTGCACCGCCTGGATCCAGATGCGGCGGTGCCCGAGTCCGTGTGGGCATCGCCATTCGTCTCCGTGTCACGGTCGGCTGACGAGCTCAGCATCGTCACCGGCGCAGGCGTTCACCTCGACGCGGAGCGCACGGAGGGTCCTTGGCTCGCCTACCGCGTCGCCGGAGCGATCGACTTCTCGGCCGTGGGCATCATGGCGGCGATCACCGCGCCACTAGCGGATGCGGGGCTCGGCATTCTCGGCATCTCGACGTTCGACACCGACTACATACTCGTGCGCGCCGATGCGGGTGTGGCCGCAGAGATCGCCTGGCGGGCGGCCGGCATCTCCATCGACGTCCCGTGACCGTCGTCGTCGCGGCAGCCATCGCGCGCGACGGTCGCTATCTCGTGGCGCGCCGTACCCGCCCCGCGGATGTGGCCGGTCGATGGGAGTTCCCCGGCGGCAAGGTCGAGCCGGGCGAGACTGAGGCGCAGGCGCTTGCGCGTGAGATACGCGAGGAGCTCGGCGTGGAGATCGCCGTCGGCGACCGCATCCCGGGGGAGTGGCCCCTACGCGATGAGCTCGTGCTCCAGCTCTACCTCGCCACGCTCGTCACAGGCGAGCCCATGCCGCTCGAGCAGCACGACGAGATCCGATGGGTGGCGCCGAGTGAATTCGACTCCGTCGACTGGCTGCCCTCGGACGTGGACGCGGTGCGCAGCCTGCGCGAGGCGACCGCGTAAGGTCTCCGGGTGACTGCCACCCGCTCCGATCTCCGCAATGTCGCCATCGTCGCTCACGTCGACCATGGCAAGACCACCCTCGTGGACGCCATGCTCTGGCAGTCGGGGGCCTTCCGCGCCAACCAGGACGTCGACGACCGCGTCATGGACTCCATGGACCTGGAGCGCGAGAAGGGCATCACGATCCTCGCGAAGAACACCTCGGTGCGGTACGTCGGGCCGTCCGCTCCCGAGGGCGGTGTCACCTTCAACATCATCGATACGCCGGGCCACGCTGACTTCGGTGGCGAGGTCGAGCGGGGCCTGGAGATGGTCGACGGGGTCGTCTTGCTGGTCGACGCATCCGAGGGGCCGCTACCCCAGACGCGCTTCGTGCTGCGCAAGGCTCTCGCCAAGAAGCTGCCCGTCGTCCTCGTCATCAACAAGGTCGACCGCCCCGACG
>CAYYZU010000172.1:0-4761 GCA_964476205.1 uncultured Actinomyces sp.
TTCGGGCCTCCGGGCGCCATGTCTCCCATCCTGACGTACCGTCGTGGCATGACCAGCCTCGCTCCCCCTGTCCCGGCGGACCTCCCCCGCACCCTGGGGGCATTGCGCGCGAGCGGGTACGTGCCACGCACGGTCAAGGAGGAGATCCGCGCCAACCTCGTCGCACGCCTGGCGGCCGGGGAGCCCACCTTCCCCGGCATCGTCGGCTTCGATGACACGGTCATTCCCCAGGTCGAGCGCGCCCTGCTGGCCGGGCACGACATCGTGCTGCTCGGCGAGCGTGGCCAGGGCAAGACGCGACTGATCCGCACGCTCGTCACGCTCCTCGACGAGTGGATCCCGGTCGTGGATGGCTCCGAGGTCAACGACGACCCGATGGCACCGGTGAGCGCCTACGGCCGGCGCATCGTCGCGGAGCACGGTGACGATGCTCCCGTGACGTGGCGGCATCGCAGCGAGCGCTACGGAGAGAAACTCGCCACTCCCGACACCTCCGTCGGCGACCTCGTCGGCGACGTCGACCCGGTGAAGGTCGCCGAGGGGCGCACGCTGGGCGATCCCGAGACGATCCACTTCGGTCTCGTGCCGCGCACCAATCGCGGCATCTTCGCCATCAACGAGCTGCCCGACCTGGCCGAGCGCATCCAGGTCGCCCTGCTCAACGTGCTGGAGGAGCGCGATATCCAGGTGCGCGGCTACACGCTGCGCCTGCCGCTCGACCTGCTCGTCATGGCGAGCGCCAATCCCGAGGACTACACCAATCGCGGTCGCATCATCACCCCGATGAAGGACCGCTTCGGCGCCGAGATCACGACCCACTACCCCTACGACGTACAGCATGAAATCGGCCTCATCGCACAGGAGGCCGACCTGGTCGCCATCGTGCCGCTCCACCTGCTCGAGGTGATCGCGCGCTTCACGCGCCTCGTGCGCGAATCCGGAGCGGTCGACCAGCGCAGTGGCGTGTCGGCCCGCTTCGCCATCGCGGCCGCCGAGGCTCTTGCCGGCGCGGCGCTGCGCCGAGCCGCGATCACCGCCGACGAGCCCGTCGCGCGCGTGGGTGATCTCGCCGGTGTCGTGCCCACCCTGCGCGGCAAGGTGGAGTTCGAGGTGAGCGACGAGGGCCGCGAGGAGGAGGTGCTGCAGCACCTCGCGCGCAAGGCCGTCGCCGAGACGTACCGGCGTCACCTCGGCGGCGTGGATCTCACGCCGCTTGTCACGCTCCTCGACGAGGGCAGCACGATCGAGGCGGGGGATCTCGTCACCGCGACCGGCCTGCTGGATGCCGCGGGCGCGTGGGAGGGACTCGGTCGACTCATCGCAGCGACGGAGGGACCTGACGCAGAGCCGACCCCGGGCATCGCCGCTGCCTGCGTGGAGTTCGCGCTCGAGGGACTCTGGCTCACGCGACGCATCGACAAGGACGAGAGCGACGGCAGGATCACCTACGCCACGACATCGTCGGAGGAGTAGTGCGCTACCGGTACGGCGCCTTCCACGGCGGGCCCGATCCCCTGGCCGAGCCCGTGGATGCCGGCGCGGCCGTGGATGCACTGGCCGACCGAATCCTCGACGGGTCATCAGTCCGCGACGCCCTGCGCGACATGATGCGCCGGGGCATGGAAGGCGCCCGAGGGCTCGATGACCTGCGCCGCCGCCTGCAGCAGCGCCGACGCGAGCTCCAGCAGTCCGGCCGCCTCGACGGCCTGCTCGAGAAGGTCCGCGAGAAGCTCGACGAGGCGCTCGAGCACGAGCGCAGCGCGCTCTTCCCCGATCCGTCCGACGACGCGCGCTTCCGCGAGGCCTCGCTCGACATGCTCCCCGACGACACCTCGCGCGCCGTGCGCGAGCTGGCGGACTACGACTGGCGCTCCCCGGAGGGCCGAGCGGCGTACGACGAGATCCGCGAGATGCTGCGCCGCGATGTGCTCGACCAGCAGTTCAAGGACCTCACGCGCGGGCTGCAGTCCACGCCCACGCCGGAGGCGCAGCAGGCGCTCAAGGACATGCTGGCCGACCTCAACTCGATGCTCGACAAGCATCGCCGCGGCGAGGATGTCAGCGAGGACTTCGACCAGTTCATGGACACGCACGGGGACTTCTTCCCCGATAGGCCTGAGAGCTTCGAGCAGTTGCTCGATGACCTCGCGCGCCGGGCCGCAGCGATGCAGCGCATGCTCGACTCGATGACCCCGGAGCAGCGCGAGGAGCTCGCGGGACTCATGGAGCAGGCCTGGCAGGACATGGACCTTGCCTCCGAGATGTCGCAACTGCAGGATCACCTCCGCGCTTTGCGCCCAGACCTCCCGTGGACGGGGCGGCAGCGCATGCAGGGCGAGCGGGGGCTCGGGCTGCCCGACGCGACCGAGGCACTCGCGGAGATGGCCGACCTCGAGGCCCTCGAGGCGCAGTTGTCGCAGGACTATCCGGGAGCAACGCTCGACGACGTAGATGTCGAAACCGTGGAGCGCGCTCTCGGGCGCCAGGCGGTCGACGACATCGAGCGACTGCGCGAGATCGAGCGGCAGCTGCGCGAGCAGGGCTACCTCACCGAGCGCTCCGAGCTCAGCCCCAAGGCGGTGCGACGCATCGGCCGCACCGCGCTGCGTCGTGTCTTCGCCGATCTGGGTGCAGGCCCGCGCGGGGATCACGAGATCCACGACGCCGGCGCTGCCGGGGAGTTCACCGGTCAGTCACGACCCTGGGAGTTCGGAGACGAGCAACCCCTCGACGTCGTGCGCACGGTGGGCAATGCCGTCCGTCGCCGGCTGACGGATGGATCATCCGGACTGTCCGCGGACGACTTCGAGGTGCGCGAGACCGAGACGCGCACCCGCGCGGCGGTCGCTCTCCTCGTCGACCAGTCGTTCTCCATGGTGATGAACGACACCTGGCGGGCGGCTAAGACGACGGCGATGGCACTCCAGGCTCTCGCGGCATCGGCGTACCCCCTCGATGCCCTGCAGGTCATCACCTTCGCCAACCTCGCGCGGACGGTGAATCCCGAGGAGCTGCCCAACCTTGCCGCGAGCGATATCCAGGGCACCAACCTTCACCACGCCCTCATGCTGGCGGGGCGCTTCCTCGACCGGCATCGCGATGCCGAGCCGGTGTGCCTGGTCGTCACCGACGGCGAGCCCACCGCCCACCTCCTGCCGAGCCCGTCACCCTCAGGAGGACCGGACTGGTGGTTCATGTGGCCCCCGGACCGCGAGACGATCGAGCTCACCGTCGCCGAGGTCGACCGGCTCACCCGGCGCGGCGTACCCATCTCGTGGTTCCGCCTCGGTGACGACCCGCGACTGGAGCGCTTCCTCGACGCCATGGCCCGGCGCAATGGCGGGCGCGTCTTCGCGGCCGACGGCGACCGACTGGGTGACTACGTGGTCACCGACTACGTGCGAGCGCGCAAGGGCCGGCGCCGCAGCGCGTAGGAGCCCCGCGTAGGGTCGTCGATCGTGCGTCGATGGATCCCGCTGCTGCGTGATCTGCCCGTCGAGGTCAGCGTCCTCGCCTCGATCGCCTTCTTCGTGGCGCTCGGCTTCGGCATCGTCATCCCGTCCATCCCGATCTTCGCCGACTCCTTCGGCGTATCGGCTCTCGCCGCCTCCGCGGTGGTGTCGGCGTTCGCCCTCATGCGCTTCGTGTCTTCGCCCTTCGCCGGAGCTTGGACGAACCGCTTCGGCGAACGCAATGTGCTGGCTACGGGCCTGGGGATCGTCGCAGCCTCGAGCCTCTTCGCCGGACTCTCGCAGAGCTACCCCCAGCTGCTCGTGCTGCGCGGCATCGGCGGCATCGGATCGGCGATGTTCACCGTCTCGGCCATGGCACTACTGCTCCGCGTGGTGGATGCCGACCAGCGCGGCCGCGCCTCGGCGGCCTGGCAAGGTGGCTTCCTCGTCGGGGGAGTCGCCGGACCAGCCATCGGCGGGATCCTGCTCGCGATCTCCATTCGCGCGCCGTTCTTCTTCTACGCCGGCACACTCGCCATAGCGACGGTGATCGCAACGGTCTTCCTCTCCCCGGCGCGCGTGGCCGCGCGCGAGGCTGCGGTCGTGGCCTCCGAGCCCGTCGCGGAGTCCCAGGGCGACGCCGTGGCGGACGAACGACCCGGTGGCTGGGCCGAACTCCGCCATGCATTGGGCAACCGCGCCTACCGCGCTGCGCTGGCGGTGAACTTCGCCACGGGTCTCACGGCGTTCGGTCTGCGTTCCGCGCTGATCCCGCTCTTCGTCGTCGAAGGTCTCAGGCAGGGTCCGAGCCTGTCCGGCTGGGCCTTCCTGGTCGCCGCGGTCGTGCAGGCAGCATTCCTCGTGCCCGCCGGCCGACTCACTGACCTGCGCGGCCGTCGCCCTGCCATGGTGATCGGCAGTATCGCGGCCATCGCGGGCATGCTGCTGCTCGTCGCCGATGACCTCGCGACCGGCTCTCTGTCCCTCGCACTCGCGGTGTTCTTCGTCAGCATGGTCGTCATGTCGATCGGTTCGGCGTTCCTGGGGTCAGCGCCCACCGCAGTGGTCGGAGACATCATGGGCGGGCGCCAGGGGGGCAGCGTCGTCGCGACGTTCCAGATGGTGTCGGACATCGGCGCCGTCATCGGGCCGCTGCTCGGCGGACTGCTGCTCGACCTCTACGGCTTCGAGTGGGCCTTCGCCTTCGGGGCCGGCATCTCCGCGCTCGCGCTCGTCTTCGTGCTGCTCATGCCTGAGACCCTGCGCTCGCGCGCGAAGGCCTAGTCCGGGAAGCCGGGCGCCGTGCGGC
>CAYYZU010000173.1:0-4756 GCA_964476205.1 uncultured Actinomyces sp.
CGCTACGAGGGTGAAGTCGTCAGGCGCAAGGCCGGGAAGGCGGGCAAGAAGTGAGCTCCTTCGCTCCCAAGATCGGCTCGGGCAACCCCAAGCGCACGGCGCGCGCGCGCCGTCACCTGCGCGTGCGCAAGAAGATCAGCGGCAGCGCGCAGCGCCCCCGCCTGGTCGTCACGCGCTCGTCACGCCACGTCGTGGCCCAGGTCATCGACGATGGCGCCGGTCGCACTCTGGCATCGGCCTCTTCGATGGAGGCAGACGTCCGCACCTCCGGCACCGATAAGACCGCTCAGGCCCGCAAGGTCGGCGAGCTGGTTGCTTCGCGTGCCAAGCAGGCTGGCGTCGAGACCGTGGTCTTCGACCGCGGCGGCAACATGTTCCATGGCCGCATCGCGGCACTAGCGGAGGGCGCCCGCGAGGGCGGCCTCGAGTTCTGACGGTCGAGAGAGGTATAGGCATGTCGACAATGGACCGCCGGGGAACCGGCGCCGCTAACTCCGGGGGCGGACGCGATCGCCGCGAGCGACGCGACCGCGCGCCCCGCGAGGAGAAGTCCGCCTTCCTCGAGCGCGTGGTGACCATCAACCGCGTCGCGAAGGTCGTCAAGGGCGGTCGTCGCTTCAGCTTCACGGCCCTCGTGGTCGTGGGTGACGGTGACGGCACCGTGGGCGTGGGCTACGGCAAGGCCAAGGAGGTGCCCGCGGCGATCGCCAAGGGCGTCGAGGAGGCCAAGAAGCACTTCTTCAAGGTGCCCCGCATCCAGGGCACCATCCCGCACCCCGTGACGGGCGAGGCGGCCGCAGGCGTCGTCCTGCTGCGTCCCGCGGCTCCGGGTACCGGCGTCATCGCTGGCGGCCCCGTGCGCGCCGTGTTGGAGTGCGCTGGGATCCACGACATCCTGTCGAAGTCCCTGGGCTCGGACAACGCCATCAACATCGTGCATGCGACGGTGCAGGCCCTGCGTAACCTCGAGCGTCCTGAGGAGGTCGCGGCCCGCCGTGGACTTCCCCTTGAGGACGTCGCGCCCGCAGCCCTCCTGCGTGCACGTGCGGCAGGTGCGTCATGAGCGTGCGGCTGCAGGTGACGCAGCGCAAGTCCCCGATCGGCGGCACCCACAGCCAGCGCGAGACGCTGCGCTCACTGGGTCTCAAGCGCATCGGCGACACCGTCGTCAAGGAGGACCGCCCCGAGATCCGAGGCATGATCGCCACGGTCTCCCATCTCGTCTCAGTCGAGGAGGTGCAGTGACATGGCTCTGAAGGTTCATCACCTACGTCCCGCCCCGGGCGCCAAGACGCCCAAGACCCGCAAGGGTCGCGGCGAGGCCTCGAAGGGCAAGACCGCAGGCCGTGGCACCAAGGGCACGCGGGCCCGTAACAAGGTGCCCGCTCGCTTCGAGGGTGGCCAGATGCCGCTCCACATGCGGCTGCCCAAGCTCAAGGGATTCACCAGTCCCAACACGGTGACCTACCAGGTGGTCAATGTCGCGGCGCTCAACAAGCTCTTCCCTCAGGGGGGTGCTGTGACGGTCGCTGACCTCGTGGCGGCGGGCGCGGTCCGCAAGGGCCAGCCGGTCAAGGTCTTGGGCCAGGGCGATATCTCCGTGGCCGTCCAGGTGAAGGTCCAGGCCTTCTCCGGCTCGGCTCAGGAGAAGATCGCGGCTGCCGGCGGCAGCATCGAGAAGGTCTGACGGTAAGGCTCCCCCAGGATTCACCCAGGGTCGCCGGGAAGGCTTCCGTAGGGGCCTAGGTTAGGCTTCAACGGGCCTGGAACGGCCAGCGTCCCCGGTACGGTCATCGTCCACGACATGGCGAAGCAACCGCTTCGCCAAGGAGGTAAGCGTGCATCTCGGCGCCTTCGTCGCGGCTTTCCGCACCCCGGACCTGCGCAAGAAGATCCTCTTCACCCTGGCCATGCTGGCGATCTTCCGGCTGGGCTCGGTCGTCCCGACCCCGGGCGTGGACTACTCCGCCATCCAGCGCTGTATCGACCAGACCTCCGACAACTCGGTCTACGCCGTCATCAACCTCTTCAGCGGCGGAGCGCTCCTGCAGCTCTCGGTCTTCGCGCTGGGGATCATGCCCTACATCACGGCGAGCATCATCCTGCAGTTGCTCACGGTGGTTATCCCGCGCTTGGAAATGCTCAAGAAGGAAGGGCAGTCCGGCCAGGCGAAGATCACGCAGTACACGCGCTACCTCACCATCGGCCTGGCGATCTTGCAGTCGACGGCGATCCTGTCTCTCGCGCGCACCCCGGGGCAGCTCTTCAGCGGCTGCAACGAGGAGCTGATCCCCAACCAGAACCCCCTGCTCATCATCGTCATGGTGATCGTGATGACGGCGGGCACCGCGGTGATCATGTGGCTGGGCGAGCTCATCACCGAGCGCGGCGTGGGCAACGGCATGTCGCTCCTCATCTTCACCTCGATCATCGCCACGATCCCGGCGCAGTTCATCAACGTCTTCGTGAGCCGCGGCAGCATCTCCTTCGCCCTCACGATGCTTGTCTCGCTGGTCGTCCTGGCCCTCGTGGTCTTCGTCGAGCAGGGACAGCGCCGCATCCCGGTTCAGTACGCCAAGCGCATGGTGGGGCGCCGCATGTACGGCGGCACCTCGACCTACATCCCGCTCAAGGTCAACATGGCGGGCGTCATCCCCGTCATCTTCGCCTCGTCCCTGCTCTTCCTTCCCACGCTTCTCGTGCAGCTCACGGGCAGCCAGGCGGAGTGGGCTCAGTGGATCGCGACCAATTTCTCGACCGGCACCACGACGTGGTACCTCACGGTCTTCTTCATCCTGACCGTCTTCTTCACCTACTTCTACGTGTCGATCACGTTCAACCCGGTCGACGTTGCAGACAACATGAAGAAGTACGGCGGCTTCATCCCCGGGATCCGCGCGGGCAGGCCCACGGCTGAGTACCTGTCCTACGTCCTCAACCGCCTGACGTTCCCCGGCTCGATCTACCTCGGCCTGATCGCCGTCATGCCTGTCTTCGCCTTCAACCTCATTGGCATCGGAGACCAGTTCGTCTTCGGCGGCATCAGCCTCCTCATCGTGGTGGGTGTCGGCCTCGACACGGTCAAGCAGATCGACTCGCAACTCCAGCAGCGCAACTACGAGGGCTTCCTCCGCTGATGAGGCTGCTCGTCATGGGACCTCCGGGGGCTGGCAAGGGCACCCAGGCGGTCGTGGTTGCCTCGGCACTGGGAGTTCCCCACATCAGCACGGGCGACATCTTCCGCGCCAACGTCAGTGCGGGCACCCCTCTCGGCGAGGAGGCCCAGCGCTACATGAACGCGGGGGAGTACGTCCCCGACTCGATCACCAATGCGATGGTGCGCGACCGCATCTCCCATGATGACTGCACCCCTGGCTTCCTCCTCGACGGCTATCCCCGCACGCTCGAGCAGGTCAACGAACTAGACATGATGCTCCAGTCCGATGGCCGCCGCCTCGACCGCGTTGTCGAGCTCACCGTCGACACGGAAGAAGTCGTGGGCCGCCTGCTCAAGCGCGCGCAGGAGCAGGGCCGCGCCGACGACACCGCTGACGTCATCCGTCGGCGCCTGGAGGTCTACTTCGATCAGACCGCGCCTCTCGTGGCGGTCTACAGCGAGCGCGGCATCCTCCTCAAGGTCGACGGCATGGGAGAGGTGGCCGCCGTCACCGAGCGCATCCTGTCCGCCCTGCGCGACTGACCATGTTCCGCTCACGCGACCGCATCGAGATCAAGTCCGCGGACCAACTCCAGTCCATGCGGGCTGCCGGCCTGGTCGTCGCCCGCACGTTGAAGCGGGTGTCCGAGATCACCGTGCCGGGTGTCACCACCGCAGAGCTCGATGACTGCGCGGCGCAGTCCATCAGGGACGAGGGGGCGACACCGTCCTTCCTCGGCTACCACGGCTTCCCGGCGCACATCTGCGTCTCGGTCAACGAGCAGGTCGTCCACGGCATCCCCGGCGATCGCTACCTCACCGACGGTGACGTGGTCTCCATCGACTGCGGAGCGATCGTCGATGGCTGGCATGGCGATGCGGCCCTCACCGTGCTCGTGGGCGACGTGGCTCCCGACCTGAGGGATCTCTCCCGCGTGACCGAGGAGTCCCTGTGGGCCGGTCTTCGGGCCGCGCGGCCCGGCAATCGCCTCTCGGACATCGGCCATGCGGTGGAGACGGTCGTGCGGTCCTACGGCGACCAGTACGGCATCGTCGAGGAGTACGTCGGGCACGGCATCGGCTCGAGCATGCACATGGAGCCGGCGGTGCCCAACTACGGCCGGCCGGGCAAGGGACCGCGGCTGGTGCCCGGCATGGCACTGGCCGTGGAGCCGATGGTGGTGCTCGGTGACCCGGGGGTTCACGTGCTGGAGGACGACTGGACCGTGGTCGCGAGCGATGGCTCCCATGCCAGCCACTGGGAGCACACCGTGGCCGTCACTGAGGACGGCCCCTGGGTCCTCACCGCCTTGGACGACGTACGCCTGTAGCTGCCGGGGCTCTTGGTCTCCTGGGCCCGGGAGCGATGTCCGAAATGCGGATGTTGGCCTCGATCGGACCCCGATTAGGTCGTGAGGGGGCCCGCGCGTACACTTGACGGGCTGATCATCGGGACTCTCCGAACGTCTGCACCCCCTCCTTCCGGAGCGGGGTCGTGCGCGCTCGAAAAGCCCGATCGGAGGAGAGCAGAGGGTATGGCAAAGAAGGACGGCGCGATCGAGCTCGAGGGCACGATCACCGAGTCCTTGCCCAATGCGA
>CAYYZU010000174.1:0-4684 GCA_964476205.1 uncultured Actinomyces sp.
GCCGTGGGGTCTCCGGGCCTTGCGCTGCTGCCGCCGTCCGACGGCTGGCAGCTGCCGATCCACGGTGTCTCCGGCGACGTCGTGCCCGAGGTCGACGCGGCAGTCGCGGAGTTCCGTCGCCGCGCGTCGTCCATGGTGGATCCGCAGGCGCTGGCCGAGCAGATCTGGGAGCGGCCGTCCTTCGGCGGACTGCCCCTGCGCGTGCTTCACGCCGCTCGCCGCCTGGGTTTCCTCACCGACGACGCCTCGCGCGTGACTGCTTGCACCATGACGGGCTGGAAGCGGCTGACCACCGTGAGGGGCCAGGTCTTCGTGCGCACGCACACTCCCACCCAGCGCCCCGACCTCAGCGTCGTGCGCTAGCCGCCTGACGCACTGACTAGCGAGTCGAGTAGCGGTACGCGATGTCCATCTTCGAGTAGCCCGGCACCGCGGGCGCTGTCAGGCGCACGGTGATGCTCAGGGGCGTAGTGCCCGGGACGACTATCCAGATGGAGCCATCGGCCCGCGTCTCGAGGCGGCAGTAGGAGTAGTCACCGCGCGGGATGCGCTGCACGACCGGCACGCACGACACCTGCACGCGCGCGCGCTGGCCTGCGTTCGTCGGTGGACGCTCCTCGTAGAGTTCCGTCGCCCCGCTGTCCTTGATCTTGTCCGGGGGATCGATAAGGGGCACCTGCGGCTGTGTCGGCGGAGTCACCGTGATGGTCGTGCTGTCACGGTTATTGGAGGGATCGGGATCACGCTGCGAAGACGATCCCGCGGCCGTGTTGGTCACCTTGCCGCGCACGCTGGTGGCCACGCGGGCGACCAGGCGGAACGTCGTCGACTCGCCCGCGGTGAGGGTGCGGCCCGCGCTGCACTGCACGGCTCCCTGCTCGTCCGTGCACCGTGGATCGGAGGCGCTGCGATCGAAGGTCAGACCAGAGGGGAGGGTGTCGGTGATCTGGGCATCGCTGGTCGATCCGGGGCCTCGGTTGGTGAGCGTGATCCGGTAGGTAGCGGTGCCGCCTGCCGCCACCGTCGAGGCGTCCGCCTGCTTGCGGACGGCGATGTCGGCATCGCGCTCGAGCACGGCCGAAGTTGCTGAGCGGTTGTTGGAGCGGTCGACGTCCTCCCGCTTGCCGGTGACCGTGGCGACGGAGTTGACCTGGGTGCCCGCGCGCGGGGTTGTGCTCACGACCGAGATGCCCGGGAGCGACGCACCCATCGCCAGCGGTCCGTCGGTCACGCAGGTGATGCGTCGTCCGTCGACATCGCAGGTCCAGCCCTCGCCGGAGGCACGCTTGGGTGTGGCGGACTGCTGCTCGATCACGACCCGGATGGGTCCGGGCTCAGTGGCTGGGCCGTTATTGCGGACCGACGCGGTCGTGCGCCAGTCATCGCCGGCACGCAGGCTCGTGGGGCCGAAGTGGGCGATGTCGAGATCCAGGAAGTCACCCGCGACGTGGGTCACCTCCGCGCGATCGCCCGTGCCCGGCGACTGCGGTTCGACGGTGGCGCCGTTGACGATGGCCCCGCTCGCCTCAGGAGACACGAGGCCGGTGACGTAGATGGGCGGGATCGCACCGCCGACGGGAAGGGTGGACTCCGTGGCGCAGCTCACCCGCTGCCCAGCGATGCTGCAGACCCAGCCGTCGCCTGTGGCGGCGCTGGGCAGGATGGCCGCAGGCATGGTGTCGACGACGACAGCGCCGCGTGCGTCGGTGGGACCGGCGTTCTCCACATTGAGCGTGTAGGTGACGTTGCTGCCCGGCACGAGTTGCGTGCCCGCGGCACGCCCGCGGATCGACTTGGCGAGCTCGAGGCGGGATGCCGGATCGGTCGTGACCGTGACCTGGCCCGGAGGCCTATCGCCACCGGGGGTGGACGAAGTGGCGGTGACGACATTGGTGAAGGTGCGTCCCGGGGTGCTCCACGCAGCGTCCGTGCGCGCGACCACCTGCACCGAGGCGCTCGACCCGAAGTCGAGCACGGGGAGGTAGCAGCTCACGACGCTGAGAGTCGATGCCGAGCAGTCGAGGCCACTGTTGTCCGGGGTGATCGACTCGACGGTGAGGCCCACGGCTCCGAAGTCGTCTGTGAGATAGACATCTCGCGCCGCTGACGGGCCGCCGTAGGGCGCGGCGTTGCTGACGGTGAGCGTGAAGGTGACGGTGTCGCCCGCGGTCACGCGCATGGGGTTGGCGGTCTTGCTCGTCCAGATCCCTGCCTGCTTGTCGATTCTGATCGGCGCCGTGGCGGCGTCATTGGCCGGGTTGCTGTCGGGCTGGGGTGAACTCACGATTCCCGTGAGGTCGTACGTGCCGGGAAGGGTCTCTGGGTCAGGGGCGGAGACGTCAAGGGTCAGCGTCGGAGCCGTCGCCCCCGCGGCCAGTGTGGTGCCGGTGAGGATGCAGGTCGTGCGCTCCTCAGCGGTGGTGCAGACCCAGGGGCTGCCGGTTGCTGCCCTGAGGTCGAGCCCCGACAGGCGGCTGAAGCGCACGGTGATGGGGCCCGGATCGCTGGCCGGGCCGTTGTTGCGCACCGTGAACGCGAGCGGCCGCGAGGCACCGCCGGCCTCGAGGACAGCCGAACTCGACGTGGTGAGGGCGAGGTCGGCGTCGGTTTCGAGGGTGATCACGTCCGTGGCACGGTTGTTGTCGAGATCGATCTCGCGCAGGCGGGACGTGGTCGTGAGCACGGACTCAAGCGTCTTGTCCTCCGACTCCCCAGCGGCCACGGCCACCTGCAGGACCAGTGGAGTCAGCGATGTGTCGACCTGCCACGCCTCGGTGAGGGGCAGGGTGCACCGGACCGTGAGTGGTGCGGTGGTCGCCGACCCTGTGGAGGGGATGCAGGACCAGCCTGTGCCCGAGTGACCCGTGAAGCTCGTGCCCTCGGGCAGGGTGATGGTCTGGATCGCGTCCGCGCCGGCGGGCACGGCGCCCGGACCGGCATTGAAGGAGCGCACGGTCACGGGGATCGCGGGTCCTCCCGCGACGGCCTTGCCGGGATGCGACAGGCTTTCGATGCCGTCGAAGACGCGATCGGTGCCTGCCGTGTCGATGGCCGTGTTGTTGCCCGGAGTGGGATCGGGCTCATTGCCGGTCACGGTGGCGGTGTTCGTGACCTCGGCGGGAGCGTCGGCCAGGACCTCGGCGACCAGCGTGATGGACTCGGCCGAGGTACCTGAAGGGAGACTCCCTGCGAGCGTGCACTCCACCTCGGTGGTGCAGGTCCAGCCCTCACCGGAGACCGTCACGAGTTGGAGATAGTCCGGCAGTCGGTCCGTGACGGTGACGCCGGTGGCATCAGAGGGACCCTCGTTGCGCACACCGAGGGAGTAGGTGATGGTGCTGCCTGGGATCGCCGGTCCCTCATGCCATTTGGTGATTGCCAGGTCGGCGCTGCGGTCCAGGGGTGCATCGACCGTCGAGGTGTTGTTGGTCGGGTCGGGATCGGGAGTGTCGCTCGCGACCGTCGCGGTGTTGCTCACCGAGCCGCTCGCCGAGGCTTCCTCTTCCACGGTGACGGTGACGGTAATGGGCGCCGCGCTCGCACCCGCCGCGAGAGAGGGCAGGCTGCACCGCACCGTGGGGGCTGTCTCGACGCAGGACCAGCCGCTACCCGTTGCCGAGATAAGCGTGAGCCCGGCCGGGATGGAGTCGGTGACGAGCACCGTCTCGGCGGATCCAGGGCCTGCGTTGGCGACCTGCAGGGTGTAGGTGGCTGTCTGTCCGGCGACGAGTGCCGTGGGACTCACCGTCTTGGCGATGCTCAGGTCGGCGTCGTCGGCCACGACCGTGAGGGAGGTCTCGTTGGAGACCCCGGTCACGGCGAAGCCCGACGTCGCCGCGGTGCCGGCCACCCGGAAGTCGTTGGCGAGCACGGTACCCGCGCGAGTATCGGCGTCGACCCGCATGCGGTAGGTGACGATCACGCTGGCCCCGATCGCCAAGCGCCCGCCCGCTGTCGCGTTCGCACCCTCACCCACGCGCAGCGTGAGGGATCCGTCAGCGAATGTGGCCGTTGCGCCGCTGTCGGGGACCGACTGACCGCCGACCTTGAGGCTGCCAGGGACGTAGGCTGCTCCAGCAGGCAGCACGTCGGTGATCACGGTGCCCGTGGAAGCGTCACCGTTGTCGACGGTGACGTCGTTGGTGAGCACGAGGGTGTACTCCAGCTCGTCGCCCGCGCGTACGACATCGCCGTCCAGGTCAATGACGGACTTGCGCGCCGCGAACTTCGGCGAGAAGAGCTCGGTGGAGAAGGTGAGTGCAGCCGGGTAGTACTGATCGCCGGACGAGGATGCCCGGAAGGTCGCCGAGGTGGCATTGTTGGCGATGCGGCCCGTCGCGTCGATGAGCCCGGTGTCGAAGCCCAGCTGGTTGACGTAGTCGGGGGACTTGGCTGAGAAACGCGCCGTCTTGGTCGTGATCGAGGAGTTGAAGTAGTTGTCGGCCGGGCGACGGGCGTCGCTCAGGGCCTTGCCGTTGAGCAGGAACTGGTCGCCGGTGATGCCGAGATCGCCCTCGTAGGCGACCACGCCGAGCGCGGTGCGCACGGGTCCCGTGGGAGGGGTGCGGAAGCCGGCGACGTCAATGGTCGCGGGCGACCCCTCGGTCACGCTCACGAGGCCGTCGAAGACGCTCATGGCGCGGACGGGCTCGGTCGGATCGCCGTAGACGACGACGAGCGACCA
>CAYYZU010000175.1:0-4611 GCA_964476205.1 uncultured Actinomyces sp.
GATCGACCTCTACGACCAGGTCTGGACCAACTTCAAGAAGTAGGACTCCAGGGGGCGGCCGGCAATGCCGGCCGCCCCCTTCTCACCCAGGAGGGCACATGGCAACGACACGCATCGACAACGCGACGGTATGGACCGGGCACCGTCTGCCATCCGGTGAGATCGCGACGACGAACGCGGTCCTCATGAAGGACGATCGGATCGTCGCGCTGGGCCGCACGGCCCGTGAGGCTG
Source organism: uncultured Actinomyces sp. (assembly GCA_964476205.1). GTDB lineage: Bacteria > Actinomycetota > Actinomycetes > S36-B12 > S36-B12 > Mxb001. The sequence goes on from CAYYZU010000175.1 coordinate 235, forward strand.
ACGCCGATGAGGTCGTGGACGCCGGTGGCGAATTCATCGTCGCGGCCTTCGGTGACGGTCACGTCCACCCCATGTTCGGTGGACTTGAGCAGCAATTCGCGCCCGTGCGCGACCTGTCAAGCCCCCAGGAGATCGTCGCCTCGGTTGGCGTCTGGGCTCGGGCGCATCCCGAGGCGGAGTGGGTGCGAGGCGAGGGCTTCGACCACACCCTGGCACCCGAGGGAATCTTCCTCGCGGAGTGGCTCGATGCCGAGGTGCCCGATCGGCCCGTCGTCCTGCGCGCCACGGATTACCACACCGTGTGGGTGAACTCCGAGGCCTTGCGACGCGCGGGCTACGGAGTCGGCGTGGAGCAGCCGCATGACGGTGAGATCGTGCTCGGGGACGGCGGCATGCCCACCGGCACCCTGCGCGAGTGGGGTGCGTGGCGTCCCATCTACAACCTGCTGCCCCCGGTGCCCGTGCAGACGCAGCTCGACGCGCTGTCCTATGCCTCCCGCGCCTTGGCCACAGCCGGCATCACCTGGATCCAGGACGCCTGGGTGGAGCCTGACATGGTGGGCACGTGGCTGGGAGCACTCCAGGCAGGGGTGCTCGACCAGCAGGTCGACCTCGCCCTGTGGGCGGACCCCAATTCCTGGCGTGACCAGCTCGCCGGCTTTGAGGAGTCCCGGGCGCGCATCATGGCCGAGGGCGCGGGCCAGGTCACAGCCCACACGGTGAAGTTCTTTGCCGACGGCGTCATCGAGTCCGCGACGAGCGCCATGCTCGAGCCCTTCTGCGACTGTCCCCACTCCAAGGGCCTCCCTAACTGGGATCCCGAGGAGATGAAGCTCGCGGTCGCCGCCATCGATGCCCTGGGCTTCACCGCCCACATGCATGCCATCGGCGACTTCGGCGTGCGCATGTCCCTCGATGCAGCGGAGCACACGGCCAAGGTCAACCCCCCGCGCGACCGTCGCTGGGTGATCGTGCACACCCAGCTTGTCGACCCAGCGGACCTGGACCGCTTTGCCGAGCTCGGGGTCATCGCCAACTTCGAGCCCTACTGGTCGAAGTTCGACTCCTGGCAGTCCGAGCTCACTGAGCCGCGACTCGGCCCTGAGCGCACGCACCGGCAGTTCCAGACCGCGACCCTCGCGGACCGCGGAGCCGTCATCTCTTTCGGCAGCGACTGGCCGGTGACGACCTACGCACCCCTCGAGGGCATCCAGGTCGCCGTCACGCGGCAGATGACCCCGGACGGGCCTGCCTGGATGCCGGAGGAGCGCGTCAGCGTCGATGCAGCACTGGCCGCCTACACCAGCGGGGTCGCGTTCCAGGCTGGCCGAGCGGACGCCGGCTACGTGCGTCCCGGCGCCGTCGCCGACCTCGTGTGGTTGGCCCAGGACCCGCGCGCCGTCGATCCCATGACGATCGGCGCCATCCCCATCCGGGGCACGTGGTATCGCGGACGACGCACCTTCAGCGGCTGACATGGCGCTCACTCCGGGCGAATCCGACCGCCTCCTGCTCTTCCTGCAGGGGCAACTTGCACGGGCTCGTCGCGCCCGTGGCCTGCGCCTCAATGTCCCTGAGGCAACGGCGTACATCGCCGATGCCGTGTGCGAGATGGCACGCGACGGCCTCGACCTGCCGACCGTGCGGGAGCGGGCGCGACGCCTCCTGGGACCCGCCGACGTAATCCCGGCGGTGCCGGATCTTGTATCCGAGGTGCGCGTGGAAGCTCGTTTCGACGACGGCACGCGACTCGTCGTGGTGACCGACCCCTTCGGCGTCGGCGCCGACAGCGATGCGGACTCCCCCGCGCCGGTGGGTGATCTCGACATCGAGGTGCGCAACGAGGCATCGACCTCCGTCGCGATCAGTTCGCACATCCATCTCGCCGAGGTCAATCCCCGACTGCGCCTGGACCGGGGAGCGGCCTTCGGTCGGCGCCTGGCAGTGCCCGCGGGATCCACCATTTGGGTGCGCGCCGGTGAGTCGGTCACGGTACCCACCACTCTCCTGCGCGGTGAGCGGGTCGTCATCGGCAACACCGGTGTCATCGAGGGCCCCGTGGACGATCCTGATGTCCGCGAGCGCGCCCTCGCCGCCCTGCGTCGATGCGGCTACCTCGACATAGTGGAAGGCATTGACACCGGCGACATCTCCGGGGCCGACAACGCGGTGGCCCGCCTCATGGTCGACCGCCGGGAGGCACCGTGAGCAGCTACGGGCCCCGCGCGGGCGACGTCATCCGATTGGGAGCTACGGGTCTGCGCCTCGGCATCCCCGATCGCGTGAGCGACGAGGGCGATGAGTTCCACGTGGGCTTCGCCAAGACGGGCCGCGATGGCATCGGGCTCGCACCCGTGACCACGCACCAGTCTTGTGATGTCGTCATCACAAACGTCATCGTCATGGATCCCGTCGATGGCATCCGAGTGGCGTCCATCGGGATCCGCCAGGGACGCATCAGCGGCATCGGCCGTGCGGGCAACCCCGCGGTGTCAGACCATGTCGACATCGTCGTCGGCTCGGGCACCGTGGTCGTGGATGCGGATGGACTCATCGCGACCCCCGGGGGCATCGACACACACGTTCATGCCATGGCCCCGCGCGTCTTCGAGTCCGAGATCGCTTCGGGGGTCACTACCGTGCTCGCCCAGGAAGCGGGACCGGTATGGGGCGTCGGCATTGGCTCGCCGTGGTTCCTTGGCATTGCCCGCGATGCCCTGGATTCCGTGCCCCTCAATGTCGGACTGCTGGGACGGGCCTCCTCCGCGAGACGTGATGCGCTGGACGAGGCCGTGGATGCTCACGTATGCGGTTTCAAGGTCCACGAGGACACGGGTGCAACACTCATGACGATCGACACGGCCCTGCGGGTCGCTGATGACATCGACGTGCAGGTGGCCCTGCACACGGATGGCCTCAACGAGACCCTCTCAGTGGTCGACACTCTTGCCGTGCTCGACGGCCGAGTAGCGCATGCCTTCCACGTGGAGGGTGGCGGCGGCGGGCATTCGCCGGACGTGCTCACTCTGGCTGGACGCGACCATGTGATCGCCTCATCGACCAACCCCACGCTCCCCTACGGCGTGAACGCCGCAGCAGAGACTCTCGACATGGTGCTGTTTTGCCACGGGCTTGCCGCAGACCGCGACAGCGACCTGCAGATCGCGCGCGCCCGGATCCGTGAGTCGACGATGGCTGCCGAAAACAAGCTGCACGACCTCGGAGTCATCCCCATCACTTCATCCGACGCCCTGGGCATGGGCCGCGCGGGCGAGACCTGGTGGCGCACCTTCGCCATGGCCGATGCGCAGGCTGCGGGGATGCCGTCGGAGGGCGGCGAGCACGACAACGATCGAATCCTCCGCTACCTGGCCAAGATCACGGTCAATCCCGCGCTGGCGCATGGACTCGCGCACGAGGTGGGCAGGTTGACGGCTGGGCACCGCGCCGACATCGTCCTGTGGGATCCGAAGTCTTTTGCCGCCAAGCCACAACTCGTCTTGGTCGGCGGATATCCGGCCTGGGGAGCCACGGGTGATCCGAACGCGAGCATCGACGGCGCGGAACCCCTCCGGCTCGCCGAACAATTTGGAGCCATGGGTCGCGCGCCCCGAGGGCTGGGGTCGATCATCACGAATCAGCGTGCTGCGTCGGAGTCCCCGCTTGAAAGGCCGATGATCATCACGAAGGGATGTCGCACCGTACGCGGCTCCGACATGGTCCGCCACGGCGTCTTGGGTGAGGTCGTCGTATCCGCGGACGGAGGGACCGTGTCGTGGGACGGCAGCCCCATTGGCTGCGCGCCAGTGACGACGGTCCCCCTGTCACGCGTCCACTACTGGTGAGCCACGGCAACCCGCACGGGGCGGCTTCGCCGACTCGCCGGGGCCAGCCGGCTCAGGCGTAGCGGGAGAAGATCGCGTCGATCTCCGCGCGCTCGGCCGGCGTCATCGCGCGGTCGCGCTCGCGGTCCCAGAGCTGACGGAAGCTGAGGTCGCCCTCGTCCTTCTTCTTGCGTCCAAACATGGTTCATCCCTTCCTCCGGGCCCAGGGCTGGCACCCGGCCCGATCGCCGGCCATGTGGCGGCCGGCGTCCGGGCCTGGACCCGCGGCCCCTCGTGAGGGCCATGTAAACGGTGACATGGAATGGTTGAGCCTTGAAAGAGGGGGGTCTCAGGGCGTGGGCTAGATCACGCGTGTCGCGAGGAACCGGGTTCGTTGAGTGGCGCCCCGTGCGGGCAACACGCCGGTGGCGGGCCTCATCACCCGCCAGTCAACGACTGGGCTACTGGTCCTGCCAGAGGGCCGAACCGCGCTTCCACTCCGGCCAGGTGTAGTTCCAGTAGCCGGCGAGGTAGTCGTCGGTGCCGATCTTGT
>CAYYZU010000176.1:0-4591 GCA_964476205.1 uncultured Actinomyces sp.
AGGGGGCCACGCTGCGCAGAGCCGCGAGGATGTCGTCTGGTCTCACGGAAGGGGTCACCTGCCGCAGGACCACGCCAAGTATCGCACACGGCGAGGCCTCATCCCCGCCAGGCGCCACGTCCGCCGTGAGGAGCGCGGCACGCACGTCGAAGGTGCGCAGACCGTTCTTGGTCAGGCGCTCGACGAGCACCTCGTCGGCCGCCAGCAGGCGCGTGACTGCTTCGGCCGCGTCGGCTGGGCTCAGGCCCGGGAGCTCGATGCGCCAGCGACTCGCCTGGAGCCGCTCCGCGAAATCCGACGTCCGGGCGACGACCACCTCGAGGATGTCCAGGCCCGGGGGCAGAGCCTCGTCGATGCGCTGACGCAGGTCCGCCGGGTTGCGCTCCTCCGCGAGTCCGATCTCGAGGTACTCCGCCTCGCTCGCCGTCCCCGTGGGGGCGGCGTTGGCATAGGAGATCTTGGGGTGCGGACTGAAGCCTGCGCTGTAGGCCATGGGTACGCCGGCCCGGCGTAGGGCACGCTCAAAGGCACGCTGGAAGTCGCGATGGCTTGCGAAGCGCAGGCGGCCGCGCTTGGCGTAGCGCAGGCGCAGGCGCTGGACCGGCGCGACATGGTCGCGCGGGGGCTTGCGGCTCACGCGTGCTGACCAGCGGCGGCACGCGTCGCGACCTCCGGAAGGCCGAGGTCGGTGGGTCCCACCTGGATGCTCGTGCCCATCTGATCGCAGACCCCGCAGTCGAAGCACGGGGTCCAACGGCAGTCCTCGACGCCCTCTTCGTCGAGCGCGTCCTGCCAGTCCTCCCACAGCCACTCGCGATCGAGTCCCGAGTCGAGGTGATCCCAGGGCAGGACCTCCGCGTGCTCGCGCTCGCGCGTGGTGAACCAGTCGAGATCCACCGGCTCGTCGGCAAGAGCGGTCGCGGCGGCTGACGCCCAGCGCTCGAAGTCGAAGTGCTCGCTCCAGCCGTCGAAACGGGCGCCGTCACGCCATGCCTGCAGGATGACCCGGCCCACGCGTCGATCACCGCGAGAGAGCAGGCCTTCGATGATCCCAGGCTTGCCGTCGTGGTAGCGGAAGCCGATGGACTTGCCGTACTCGCGGTTGGTGCGGATGGCATCGCGGAGCTTCGCCAGTCGCGCATCCGTCGTCTCGTGATCGAGCTGGGCAGCCCACTGGAACGGCGTGTGCGGCTTGGGCACGAAGCCGCCGATGGAGACGGTGCAGCGGATGTCGCGACGGCCGCTCACCTCGCGGCCCACGCGGATGACCTCCGCGGCCAGGCGCGCGATCTGCAGGACGTCCTCGTCGGTCTCCGTCGGCAACCCGCACATGAAGTAGAGCTTGACCTGCCGCCAGCCCGCGCCGTAGGCGGTCGCGACGGTGCGGATGAGGTCTTCCTCGGTCACCTGCTTGTTGATGACCTTGCGCATCCGCTCGCTCCCGCCCTCGGGAGCGAAGGTGAGGCCGCTGCGCCGGCCGTTGCGAGACAGTTCGTTGGCGAGATCGATATTGAAGGCATCGACGCGCGTGCTCGGCAGCGACAGCGACGTCTGGGATCCCTCGTAGCAATCGGCGAGGTAGGTCGTCACCTCCGCGATCTCGGAGTGGTCGGCGCTGGATAGCGAGAGCAGTCCCACTTCTTCGTAGCCAGTCTTGGCGAGTCCGTTGTCGACCATGGCGGCAATGCCCGCCTTGCTGCGTTCGCGCACCGGGCGGGTGATCATGCCGGCCTGGCAGAAGCGGCAGCCGCGCGTGCAACCGCGGAAGATCTCCACGCTCATGCGCTCGTGCACGGTCTCGGCAAGCGGCACCAGCGGGGCCTTGGGGTAGGGCCACTCGTCGAGATCCATCAGCGTGTGCTTGGCCACGCGCCACGGGATCCCCGAATGCGCGGGCACGACGCGACGGATGCGGCCGTCGGGGAGGTACTCCACGTCGTACATCGATGGGACGTAAGCCACGCCCGACCGGGCGATCGCCTCGAGCAGGCCACGACGACCATCGGGGCGACCCGAGTGCTTCCAGTCGCGGACGACCTCGGTGAGACGCAGCACGGCCTCTTCGCCGTCTCCCAGCACGGCGGCGTCGAGAAAGTCCGCGATCGGCTCGGGGTTGAAGGCCGCGTGACCGCCTGCGACCACGATCGGATGCGTCTCGTCGCGCTCCGTGGCGATGAGCGGAATGCCGGCGAGGTCCAGCGCCGTGAGCATGTTGGTGTAGCCGAGCTCCGTCGAGAAGGAGAGTCCGAGCAGGTCGAAGGCTCCCACCGGACGGTGCGCATCGACGGTGAACTGCGGGACGCCGTGCTGGCGCATGAGGGCCTCGAGATCGGGCCACACGGCGTAGGTGCGCTCGCAGAGCACTCCGGGCTGCTCATTGAGCACCTCGTAAAGAATCTGGACGCCCTGATTAGGGGCTCCCACCTCGTAGGCATCGGGGTACATCAGTGCCCAGCGGACGTCGGCCTCGTCCCAGTCCGTCGTGACGGCGTTGACCTCTCCGCCGACGTACTGGATGGGCTTCTGGACGAGCGGGAGCAGCGCCTCGAGTGCGGGGAAGACCGAGTCGGCGGTGCCCGAAGCGGGCGAGGTCGTCGGCATGGTCGATGTCATGGAAGGAGGGTACCCGCGGCGGTCCCGGGCCGGAGATCAGAGTTGCTGCTGCTGGTGCAGTCGCACGTTCTCCAGTAGGCCTAGGGCGATCCACGACGCGAACATGGATGTGCCCCCGTAGGAGACAAACGGCAGCGGGACTCCCGTGATGGGCATGATCCCGACGTTCATGCCGATGTTCTCGAAGGTCTGGAAGGCCAGCCACGCCACCACGCCCGCGGCGACGAGACGGCCATAGAGCTCCCCCGCGCCGAGTGCGATCCGCATGCCCCGCCACAGCACGATGCTGAGCAGCAGGATCGTGACGGCCGCGCCGATGAAGCCGGCCTCCTCCCCGATGACGGTGAAGATGAAGTCGCTCTCGTTGACGGGGACGAAGTTGCCCTGGGTCTGCGGCCCCTGGAAGAGTCCGCGACCCCACAGCCCGCCACCGCCGATCGCGATGCGTGCTTGGGTCGCGTTGTAGGCGGCCGTGCTCGCCGCCTCCTCCGGATTGACGAAGGAGGTGAGTCGCGCGATCTGGTAGTCCTTCACCAGTCCGACCTGCCATGCCACGACAGCCGCCGTGGCTCCCCCGACAAGCAGCCCGGCGACCCATCGAGTGCGCGCACCCGAGACCGCCACCATCGTGACGACGACGGTGCACATGATGAGCACCGTCCCGGTGTCGTTCTGCAGCAGGACCAGGCCGATGGGGATAGCCGCGAGGCCCAGCGCAAGCGCCACGTCGCGATCCCTCGGCTCGGCCTCCGCGTCACGCTTCTCCGACAAGATCACGGCGAGGATGAGGACGATGGCGACCTTCGCGAACTCCGACGGCTGCAGTGTGAATCCGCCCGGCACCTGCACCCACGCACGCGCACCAGCGATGGTCGTGCCCAGCGGCGTGTAGACGAGAAGGATGCCCACGATGGCCAGGCCGTAGATGACAGGGGCGTAGGCACGCAGCAGCCGGTAGTCCAGCCGGGACACGATGAAGGCGAGCACCAGGCCGATCGCGATGTTGACGAGGTGCCGGTTGAGGAAGTACTGCGGGTCATCGCCTGCGAGATCCGAGCGGCTCGCCGACCATACGAAGACGGAGCTTCCGACGCTGAGGAGGAGCGCGGCCCCGAGGAGCCACCAGTCGAGACGGCGCCAGTAGGACTGACGCCCCTCCTGACGGGCACCGATGAAGCGGCGACTCGGTGTCGCCTCCGACAGGCTCACGGATCCGCCTCCGGCGTCACCGGGGTGCCATCGGGTCGCACGATCGGCAGGGTGCGCGACGGGGCGCCACCGATGAGCACGCTCTTCGCAGGGTCGACGATGCCATCGACGACTCCGAAGAGCGCCTCGTAGATCGTCCGCACACCGGGGCCTGCGGTGAGCGACCCCGTGCCGCCGCGCGTCACCATGATCACCACGGCGTACTGCGGGTCATCAGCCGGAGCGAAGCTCGCGTACCACGCGGTCGTGGAGTTGTCGCTGAAGACCTGCGCCGAGCCCGTCTTCGACGCCACGGGAATCTCGTCGAGTGGGAAGCCTTCGAAGGGAACGCGTCCAGTGCCCTCCGCCGTGACGCCCGCAAGCGCGGTGCGCAGGAACTCGAAGGTGCCTTCAGGAGCTGGCACCTGCGCCCGGACCACTGGGTCGAACTGCTGCACCACCTCGCCGCGACTACTCAGGATCGCCTTGGCCACCTGCGGCTGGTAGACGGTGCCGCCATTGGCGATCGCGGCGTAGGCCATGGCCAACTGCAGCGGCGTGATGGCCGTGTCGCCCTGGCCGATCGAGGCGTTGATGGCATCTCCGTTGCGCCAGCGGAAGCCGTCGAGACAGTTCTCCTTCGCGAGCGCCGTGTAGTACTCAGCGAGCTTGGGGTCCTCCTCGCGCAGTTGGGAGAATCCCTCCTTCGCATCAGAGCACCACTGCTCTCGGCGTTGTTCCCATACGAGCAACTTCTCGTCGCGACCGGAGACGAGGCCGGTGGCCTCGT
>CAYYZU010000177.1:0-4530 GCA_964476205.1 uncultured Actinomyces sp.
GGGGAATGAGGTTGACGTGCACGAGGTGACCGCGCAGGCGCTTGGCCAGGAGCTCAGCCCGCCAGCGCTGGTCGTTGACGTCGCGGATGAGCGCATACTCGATGCTCACCCGTCTTCCCGTGGCGTCGGCGTAGTGCCATGCGGCATCGAGGACCTCGGCGACGGGATAGCGCGTGTTGATGGGGACGAGCGTGTCGCGGAGCTCATCGTCGGGGGCATGCAGCGACACCGCCAGCCGCAGCGGGAGGCCCTCGGTCGCGAGCTCTCGCATGCGAGGCACTAGGCCGACGGTCGACACGGTGATCCCGCGCGCGGACATGCCGAGCCCCTCGGGCACGGGGTCCACCATGCGATGGATGGCGCCCATGAGCGCCCGGTAGTTGGCCAGTGGCTCCCCCATGCCCATGAAGACGACGTTGCTCACCCGCTCACGGCTTCCGGGGAACTCGCCGGAGCGCACGAGGCGGGAGCCGGCAATCACCTGGCCCACGATCTCGGCGGTCGACAGGTTGCGCGTGAGCCCCGCCTGACCCGTCGCGCAGAAGGGGCAGTTCATGCCGCAGCCCGCCTGGCTGGAGACGCACATCGTCACGCGGTCGCGGTATCCCATGAGCACGGACTCCACGCGCGAGCCGTCGTGCAGCTTCCACAGGACCTTGACGGTCGCGCCGTCATCGCAGGACAGCTCTCGGACGGGAGTGAGGAGGTCGGGCAGGAGTGCCTGCGCGACCGCGTCGCGGTCGGCCGGGCTGAGGTCGGTCCAGGTCGAGGCGTCCGTCTCGAGGCGGCCGAAGTAGTGGCGCGAGGCTTGGTCGGCGCGGAACGCCGGAAGCCCCAGGTCGGTCATGGCCTGGCGTCGACCCGCCATGTCGAGGTCAGCGAGATGCGCGGGCGGACGCCCCCTGCGGGGCGCCTCCAGGGTGAGCTCACCGGGCGCAGGCATGGCACCAGTGTCGCATCAGCCCTGGCCGAGGAAGAGCGCGAACAGCGCCCACGCGGCGAAGGCATTGATCACGAGAGAGTCGAGACGGTCCATGATGCCGCCGTGCCCGGGCAGCAGGCTGCCCATGTCCTTGACCCCGATGTCGCGCTTGATGGCGCTCTCCACGAAGTCGCCCGCCGTGGCGGTCACCGTGAGGACGGCTCCCATGATGAGGCCCTGCCACCAGGGAGCATCGAAGACCCAGATGAACGCCGCGACGCCGATGAGGCACTGGACAACGAGGGAGCCGGCGAACCCCTCCCATGACTTCTTAGGGCTGACCTGCGGTGCTATGGGATGACGGCCGAAGAGCACTCCGGTGGCGTAGCCCCCGATGTGGTTGCCGATGGTGAGCAGGATGAAGACCACGATCCGCCACGGGCCATCGGGCGCTGCGAGCATGAGCATGGCGAAGCCCGCCATGAGCGAGATGTAGCCGAGCAGGAAGACACTCGCACTGGCATCCCGGAGGTAGCCCTCGGTCCCGCGCCGGATGCGCCAGATGAGCACCGCGACGACGCCGGCTCCCATGGTGATGAGGAGTGCCTCCGTACCCCAGACGTAGGCCACCGCCATTCCCACCAGCGTCGTGGCATAGACGGGCGTGCGCGCGACCCGAATCCCGGCTCCGGCAAAGGCCGTGGTGAGTTCGTAGATCGCCAGGCAGAGCGCGGCAGCCGCGAGGATGCCGAAGAGCCATGGCACCCACACGAGGCTCACGACGACAAGCAGGGCAAGCACGACACCAGAGGCAATGGCCGCGGGTAGGTTGCGTCCGGCGCGACTCGGAGTGGGAGCCGGGTCCTGCGACCCAGGGGTGTCGGTCATCGACTAGACCTCGAGGAGCTCGGCTTCCTTGTGCTTGAGGATCTCGTCGATGTGGGCGACCGTCTTTTGGGTGACGTCCTCGAGGTGCTTCTCCCCGCGCTTGACGTCGTCCTCGCCCACCTCGTGATCCTTGACCATCTTCTCCATGGCCTCCTTGGCATGGCGCCGGATATTGCGCACCGAGATGCGCGCATCCTCGGCCTTTTGCCGGGCCACCTTGATGTACTCCTTGCGGCGCTCCTCGGTGAGCGTGGGGAGGACCACCCGGATGATGCTGCCGTCGTTGGTGGGATTCACGCCGAGGTCCGAGTCGCGAATGGCCTTCTCGATCGCCGCAAGCGATCCCTTGTCATACGGCGTGACGATCATCATGCGAGCCTCGGGTGAGGCGAAGGAGGCAAGCTGATTCACCGGCGTGAGTGTGCCGTAGTAGTCGACCATGACCTTGGCGAACATGGATGGGTTGGCGCGACCAGTGCGGATCGTGGCGAAATCGTCGCGGGCGACCTCAACGGCCTTGTCCATCTTCTCCTCGGCCTCGAGGAGAATTTCGTCGACCTGCTCGCTCACGTCATGTCCTTCCCGGATTCTGCATCGGTGCGCGTCACTAGCGTCCCGATCCTCTCACCCCGCACCGCGCGCGCAATGTTGCCCTCGACGAGCAGGTCGAAGACGAGAAGCGGCATATCGTTGTCGCGACACAGGCTGATGGCCGTGGCATCGGCGACTTTGAGATCACGCGCGAGCACATCGTCGTAGGAGAGCCGATCAAAACGCCGGGCATCCGGGTGCGTGCGCGGATCGGCGTCATAGATCCCATCGACAGCCTTAGCCATGAGCACGATCCGCGCGCCGACCTCGAGGGCTCTCTGCGCAGCGGTGCTGTCGGTGGAGAAAAAGGGAGCGCCAAGGCCAGCGCCGAAGATCACCACGCGCCCCTTCTCCAGGTGGCGGATCGCACGACGCGGGATGTAGGCCTCGGCGACCTGTCCCATCGTGATCGCCGTCTGCACGCGCGTCTCGACGCCCTGCTTCTCCAGGAAGTCCTGGAGCGCGAGGCAATTCATCACCGTGCCCAGCATGCCCATGTAGTCGGCACGCGCCCGGTCCATGCCACGCTGCGACAGTTGCGCACCGCGGAAGTAGTTGCCGCCGCCGATGACGACGGCCACTTCCGTGCCGGCACGCACGATGCCGGCGATCTGACGAGCGATCGACTGGACGACATCGGGATCGACGCCGAGGTCGCCCTCCCCGGCGAAGGCCTCGCCCGAGAGCTTGAGAAGGACGCGATCCCAGCCCCCTTCGGGGGCCTCGGGCCACGTGTCGATGGTGCCCTCGAGCGATGGCTGGACGACGCCTCCTTCAGACATCGGTCCTCCCATGGCTCCGACCGTAGCGCCCCGGCCCAACGATTGCTGGGCCTCCCGGGGGATTAGCCCTGGCCGACCTCGAAGCGAGCGAACGCCGTCACCGTCGTACCCGCATCGGCGAGGACCTGGCCTACGGTCTTCTTGTTGTCGACGACTGAAGGCTGCTCGAGCAGGACCGACTCCTTGAAGAAGCCCTGCAGTCGTCCCTCGACGATCTTGGGGAGCGCCGCCTCAGGCTTGCCCTCCTCCTTGGCAGTGGCCTCGGCGATGCGTCGCTCGTTGTCCACGACATCGGCCGGGACCTCGTCGCGGGTGACGTAGCTCGGGCGCATCGCAGCGACCTGCATGGCCGCACTGCGCGCGTCGTCCTCGTTGCCGGTGTAGGACACCATGACGCCCACCTGCGGCGGCAGGTCGGAGGCGCGCTTGTGCATGTAGACAGCCACCGGAGCCTTGAGGAGGGCGACGCGACCGAGTTCGAGCTTCTCGCCGATGATGCCGGCGAGGTCGGAGATGCCCTGGTCGACGGTGCGCCCATCGGTCATCGTCTGCTGGGCGAGGGTCGCCTGATCGCCGACCTGCAGCTGGGCCGCCGTCGCGACGATCGTGCCCGCCAGCGCCTGGAAGTCCTCGCTCTTGGCGACGAAGTCGGTCTCGCAGAGCAGCTCGACCATGACGTTGTCCTGGGAGACCACGAGGCCATTGGCGGCTGTGCGCTCAGCCCCGCGCTTGGCAGCCTTGGCGGCACCGGAGATGCGCAGGGCCTCAATGGCCTTGTCGATGTCGCCGTCGGACTCCTCCAGGGCCTTCTTGCACTCCATCATGCCCGCGCCCGTGAGGTCGCGAAGCTTCTTGACATCGGCTGCCGTGATCGTGGCCATGACCTATCCCTTTGACTCGTTCGTAGCGTGCAATGGCGTGCTCGTGCAGCAGGACCGCTTCGGCGCGGTCGTGCGTGATGACATCAGGCGCTCGGGGTCTCCGTGGCCTCGACGATGACCTCAGTGGTGCCGCCGCCGGCGAGGAGCTCCTGCTCCCACTCGGCCAGGGGCTCCTCGACGATGATCTCGACGGCGTCGCCCTCGGCAGCAGCCGCAGCGCGCCCGGCGCGGGCGATGAGGCCCTCGGCCACGGCGTCCGCGATCACGCGGGTGAGGAGGGTGACGCTGCGGATCGCATCATCATTGCCTGGGATCGGGAAGTCGATGACGTCCGGATCGCAGTTGGTGTCGAGGATCGAGATCACGGGGATGCCGAGCTTGCGTGCCTCGCCGACCGCAATGTGCTCCTTATTGGAGTCGATGACCCACACGGCGCTGGGCAGCTTGGCCATGTCGCGGATGCCGC
>CAYYZU010000178.1:0-4525 GCA_964476205.1 uncultured Actinomyces sp.
ATCGTGACCAACAACCCTGAGTGCCATCTCATGGTCGTGCTGGTCGACGAGCGTCCCGAAGAGGTCACCGACATGCAGCGCTCGGTGAAGGGCGAGGTCATTTCCTCCACCTTCGACCGACCTGCCGAGGACCACACCATCGTCGCCGAGTTGGCCATCGAGCGGGCGAAGCGCCTCGTCGAGCTCGGACACGACGTGGTCGTGCTTCTCGACTCGATGACCCGACTCGGTCGCGCCTACAACCTCGCGGCCCCGGCCTCGGGTCGCATCCTCTCCGGCGGCGTGGACTCCACGGCGCTCTACCCGCCGAAGCGCTTCTTCGGTGCCGCCCGCAACATCGAGAACGGCGGATCGCTCACGATCCTCGCGACCGCACTCGTCGAGACCGGCTCGCGCATGGACGAAGTGATCTTCGAGGAGTTCAAGGGCACGGGCAACATGGAGCTCAAGCTCGATCGCAAGCTCGCCGACAAGCGCATCTTCCCCAGCGTCGACGTCGACGCCTCGGGCACGCGCAAGGAGGAGCTGCTCATGGCTCCCGACGAGCTCAAGATCGTGTGGAAGCTCCGCCGCGTCCTCCACGCGCTCGACCAGCAGCAGGCCATCGAGCTCCTGCTCACGAAGCTGCGTGAGACGAAGAGCAACCTGGAGTTCCTCCTGCAGATCCAGAAGACCACACCGTCGGTCACGGGGTCCGAGAGCGAAGACTCCTAGCCACCGCTTGGGCCGATTCGGCCGTCGCCGCTGCAATGGCGTAGCCTTAGCCGGTCCGGTTCACCGCCACCGCGGACCCGGGCCCGAATGGAGGACAGCATGAAGTCGGGAATCCACCCCGAGTACGTCGAGACCCAGGTCACGTGCACCTGCGGATCGACATTCACGACGCGCAGCACCGCGAAGAACGGCGTCATCCACGCCGATGTCTGCTCGCAGTGCCATCCCTTCTACACCGGCCGTCAGAAGATTCTCGACTCCGGCGGTCGCGTCGCGAAGTGGGAGAAGCGCTTCGGCGGCAAGGACAAGGCCGCCGCATCCGAGTGACGCGCCTTCGACGAAGGCCCGTCCCCGCTCATCGCCGATAGGTAGGTCCCGTGTTCGACGCCTGCGTCGAGTTGACCGCCGAGTACTCCGCGATCGAGGAGCGCCTGGCCGATCCGGCAGTCCATGCCGATCCCGCCGAGGCGCGTCGCCTGGCTCGTCGCCATGCTGAGTTGCGCCCGACCATCGAGGCGTACCGGACGTGGCTCGCCCTCGGTGACGACATTGCGGCAGCGCGTGAGCTCGCTGATGTCGACGCCGCCTTCGCCGACGAAGCGGACGTGCTCGACGCGCGCCGCCAGGAAATTGCCGAGCGGCTGCGCGAACTCCTCATCCCTCGTGACCCCCTCGACGGCAAGGACGTCATCCTCGAGATCAAGGCGGGGGAGGGTGGCGAAGAATCGGCCCTCTTCGCGGGCGACCTGCTGCGCATGTACCTGCGCTATGCCGACCAGCGCGGCTGGAGTGCCGAGGTCCTCGAGGCCGAGGAGTCCGACCTCGGCGGCTATCGCGACGTCGCGGTGGCCGTCAAGACTCGAGGCGTGCCCGAGCCCGGCGAAGCGCCGTACGCACGGCTGAAGTTCGAGGGCGGAGTGCACCGGGTCCAACGCGTGCCGGTGACCGAGTCGCAGGGTCGCATCCACACCTCGGCAGCGGGAGTGCTCGTGCTTCCTGAGGCTGAGGAAGTCGACGTCACCATCGATCCCAACGACCTGCGCATCGATGTCTTCCGCTCCTCGGGCCCTGGCGGTCAGAGCGTCAACACGACGGACTCTGCCGTGCGCATCACCCACGTGCCGACCGGCACCGTCGTGTCCTGCCAGAACGAGAAGAGCCAACTCCAGAATCGCGAGCAGGCGCTGCGCATCCTGCGCGCGCGACTGCTCGCGATCGCTCAGGAGCAGGCCCAGCAGGAGGCCTCCGACTCCCGGCGCGCCCAGGTGCGCACGGTGGATCGCAGTGAGCGCATCCGCACCTACAACTTCCCTGAGAACCGCATCAGCGATCACCGCTCGGGATACAAGTCCTACAACTTGGACCAGGTGCTGAGCGGCGAACTCGATGCGGTCATCCAGTCGTGCATCGACTCCTCGGCCGAGGCTGCGCTCGCGGAGGGCTCGTGAGTCATCCCGGGCAGGGGCCTTCCCCTCGAGTGGTCGAGGGCTGGGTGTCGTTGCGCGACGTGATTGCCGACGGGCAGCGGCGTCTCGCCTCGGCGGGCGTGCCCTCTCCGGACACCGACGCCATGCTGCTTGCCGCCTACGTCAAAGGTGTGCCCCGCGGCCGACTCCTCCTGCACGACCGGATGGACCAGACGGAGCGCACCTCCTACGAGCGCCTCCTCACGCGCCGCATGGCCCGCGTGCCCCTGCAGCACCTGATCGGCACGGCGCCCTTTCGCAATCTCGAACTCGAGGTAGGACCCGGGGTCTTCATCCCGCGACCGGAGACCGAGCTGGTCGCCCAGGCCGGCATCGACGCGCTGCGCGCTCTGCCTCCCGAGGAGAGGCGCGCTGTCGACCTCTGCACCGGATCCGGGGCTGTCGCGTTCGCCCTTGCAACCGAGGCAGCTCCGGCCCAGGTGGTCGCCGTCGAGGTCGACGATGCGGCCGTCACATGGACGAGGCGCAATGCCGATGCCCTGCGCGAGGCAATCGAATCCGCTGGCAGCCGGGTCGATGTCGTGCAGGCGGATGCCCGTACATGCGCAGGCGATGGTGGTCCTCTCTCAGGCCTGCGCGCGAAGGCGGCCGTGGTGACGATGAACCCGCCCTACGTGCCCAGCGGTGCGCGCGTGCGCGATCCCGAGGTGCGCGACCACGATCCGGCGCTCGCGCTCTACGGCGGCACCGACGGACTCGACGTCATCCGGGGCGCCATCGGCACCGCCGCCGCGCTCCTCCAGCCTGGTGGCCTGCTGGTGATCGAGCACTCCGATGAGCAGGGCGAAGAGGCGGAGGAGGGGGTCCCTGCGCTGCTCGTCGCTGACGGGCGGTGGCGAGACGTCGCCGACCATCGCGACCTTGCCCGCAAGCCTCGGTTCACCACTGCGACGCGCGCCATGGATCCCGCGTGAGCCTTGTGATCGAGGTAGGTGATCGCCCCGGTCCCGCGCGGGACCGAGGGATCGCGGCGGCTGCCGCCGCGATCAAGCGCGGCGAGCTCGTGGTCATGCCGACCGAGTCCGTCTACGGTCTCGCTGCTGATCCTTTCTCGGCCAAGGCCATGCGCGCGCTGCGCGAGGCCAAGGGGCGCGGAGACGACCTGCCCGTCGGCGTACTCGTGGGAGCCGTGCGCACCGTTGACGGACTCGCCAGCGGGGTGACGGCGGACGGGCGCGCACTCATCGATGCCTTCTGGCCCGGGCCGCTCACGCTCGTCGTGCGCGAGCAGCCGACGCTGGCCTGGGACATCGCGAGTGGCGCGGGCCACGTGTCCCTGCGCATGCCTCTGCATCCGATCGCCCTCGCGGTGCTCGCCGCGTCCGGGCCGCTTGCCGTGACGTCGGCGCAGCGCGCCGGGAGCGTTCCGCCACGAACGTGCTCAGATGCGCAGGACCAGCTCGGCGACGGCATTGCGCTCTACCTTGATGGGGGCGAGACGGTCGCGGAGGCGCCCAGCAGCATCGTCGACCTCACCTGCGAGCCGCCCGTGCTCCTGCGCGAGGGCGCCTTCTCCCTCGACGAACTCCGCGAGGTCTGCCCCGGCCTCGTCGACTCCGGGAATCCCTAGCACCACGGGCGGGAACTGCAGAACTCCCGACATCGGAGAGCGTCTGCCCGAGGCCGCCCACATGATGTGCTCGTGACGCGTTCTCGCTGCCCTCGTTCCCATAGCCCCCTCGCGGTGTCTGCTTGCCTCGCCCTTCTCGCGGCCGTGCTTGTCTTCGTCGGTACTCCTGCGCAGGCCGCTCCGCCGCCCGACGTGCCCGCGGGTGACTCGGGTGCAAGGCCCGTGAGCGCGGCGGCTATCGACATGACCTCGCGCGCCCAGTCGGTGTCCTTCACTGCCAAGGCGCCTGCCTCTGTGCGCACGCGTGAGGTGTTCCCGGTCACGGGCCAGCTTTCGCGTCGCTTTGGCGGGCTCGCGGTCGTCGGCGAGGTCCAGGCAGGCAAGGCCTGGGTGTCGCTCAAGGCAGCGCGCGTCGCGAAGGATGGTCGCGTGCGCGTGTCGATGCAGTTAAGCAACCCAGGCACGCATCGCATCCGCCTGCGCGTTCCCGGCAAGCAGCCGGCTCAGTCTCAGGTGCTCACCGTGAAGTCGACGGGCAAGGTCACGACGGACGAATCACCACTGCGGATGTACTCCCACTGGCTCGCGGGTCGGCCGCCTGTCACGTCCGGATCGGCTCGCGTGCAGCCCAGGGTCGACGGCGCAACCGAGGCGACCGAGGCTGCCGCCGCCACGAGTGACCAGTTGGCCGGCTTCCAGAGCCTGGCCGAAGGCGCCCTGGATGCCACCGGGGCGGCGGTCGTGGGCTTCGGCG
>CAYYZU010000179.1:0-4510 GCA_964476205.1 uncultured Actinomyces sp.
GGGAGGCGCTTGAGGCCGCTCACGAACGTCGCGGGCGTGAAGACCGGATCCCCTGCCAGTTCGATGTGCTTGATCCGGGGGATCAGTTCGGCAAACAGAGCCCGCACTTCACGCCGTGCCATGGTCGAGCCAATGCAGTAGTGGGTGCCAAAGCCGAAGGACAGGTGCTTGTTGGGGGAGCGACCGATGTCGAAGGTGAAGGGATCCTCGAAGACATCCTCATCGAAGTTGGCTGACCAGTAGGAGAGCAGGACGTCTTGCCCTGCGCGCACGAGCGTGTCACCGACCTGGACGTCCTCGGTTGCGGTGCGCATGAAGTGCTTGACGGGCGTCGTCCAGCGCAGGATCTCCTCCACGGCCGAGTCGATGAGGGAGGGGTCCTCCTGAAGTCGTCGCAGCTGATCGGGATGCTGGATCAGCGCGAGCATGCCACCCGACATCGCACTCGACGTCGTGTCGTGGCCGGCGGTCGCGATGAGCACGTAGTGGCCGATCTGCTCCTCCATGCTGATCGGCACGCCGTCGATCTCACCGTGCGCGATCGCTGACGCGAGGTCGTCCGTGGGGGAGGCCATGCGGCTGGCGGACAGCTGCACGAAGTAGGCCATGAAGTCCTCGACCGTTGCCATCATGCTGGCGAGCATCTCCGGGCTGCGGGCCTGGTCGGGATCCTCGGGGGCGAAGATCTCCTGCGTCAGGGTGAGCATGCGTGGATAGTCCGACTCCGGCAGCCCGAGCATGGCCAGGACTGCTTCAAGCGGGAACGGCATGGCGATGTCTCGCGCGAAGTCGCACTCACCTCCGGCATCGATCATCCGCTGGACGGACTGCTGAGCGAGTTCGGTGAGCCGCGCCTCCAGCGGCTCGAGGTTCTTGGGCCGGAACCAGTCCGCGATGAAGCGCCGATGACCCGTGTGCTCGGGGGCGTCCATGTTGACGAGCATCTTGAGCAGGTGACCGTCCCTCTGAATCTTGTCGTCGGCCTCCTTCGTGAAGAGGATCGACCGCGGCCCGTTGAGGAAGACGGAGGCGTTGGCCTCGACCGCCTTGACGTCTGCGTACTTCGTGACGGCGTAGTAGGGATACACCGTGGGCGCCTCGATCCAGTGCACCGGATCTTCACGACGGAGCACGGCGGTTGCATTGTGGATCGTCTGCGGGTCGGTGTAGGCACGGGCGCTGTGGAAGACCTGCCCAGCCGCTTCGGGTGAGGGCATGGCGGGAGCGGTACCGAGGGATTCAGCCATGCTGGGACGGTATCCCACGCGATGAGCCTGTGGGCCGTTGAATCGAGAACGGGAGGTCGTCCACAGACCCCGTCGGCCCACTTCACTGCAAAAGCCCGCCGACCTAGCCTCGGCCGCGCTCATCGAAGCCGAAGGAGGTCAGTTATGTACGAAAAGACGGCAGTTATGTACGATCCTGAGGTGGCTACCTTCAGCAGCAGCGACGCACGGCAGGCCCTGCCCGAGGTCATCGAGTTGGCCCAGCGCGAAGCCGTGACGATCGAGAAGCACGGGCGCCCTGTCGCGGTCGTCATCAGCCCCGCTCGCCACGAGGAGTTGCTCGATGCCTGGGAGGAGGCGCAGGACGTCGCGGCCTTCGACGCCGCTCGTGCGGACGACACCGTCCCGTGGGAGCAGGTCAAGGCTGACCTCGGCTGGACATGACCTATCGAGTCGAAGTCACGCGGTCAGCGGTCAAGGCGCTCCGGCGCGTGAATCCCGCAGACGCTGCTCGCCTGCGTGGTGCCATCGCCATGCTCGCCGAGGACCCACGACCGCCGGCAAGTCGACCGCTGCGCGGTCGAGACGGATGGCGCTTAAGGGTTGGCGAATACCGAGTCCTGTACACCATCCGTGATGACGTCCTGCTGATCGTTGTTGTCATCCTGGCGCACAGGAGTTCGGCGTACCGATGATCCCGGGCAAGGCCCTTAAGCCCACGGTCAGCAGGGATACGAATCATCCTCACTCTGTCATTGCGTCGGATCACGTGGTTGTCCACATATCCGGCTGAGGGATAGACGTGGCGTCGATCTGGTAGGCACAGTGCCCCGATGAGCAAGGGCGAGGGTCCCACGGAGCCACCGACGTTGCGCATCACCCAGCATGCCCGGCAGCGCATGGCCGATCGGGGAGTCACGGTGGCCGATATCGAGACTGCTATTGCGCGACCGGCCATTCCCGTAGGTCCTGGCAAAGTGGGGACCGTCGTGATCGACGGTCATTGTCGGGGTGGAATTTTGCGAGTTATCATGACGACAGACCGTCGGACGGTGGTGTCGGTCATGTGGCGAGAGAGAGGTGGTCGGGCGTGAGTATGAGCCGCG
This sequence comes from uncultured Actinomyces sp., assembly GCA_964476205.1. Taxonomy (GTDB): domain Bacteria; phylum Actinomycetota; class Actinomycetes; order S36-B12; family S36-B12; genus Mxb001. Next base: position 2,333 of record CAYYZU010000179.1, read on the forward strand.
TTTTCGACCCCGAGACCCATGCCTGCTACCTCCGAGTCTCCGACGCCGTCGTCTCTGAGACGGTCCAGATCACTGACAATGTGTACGTCGACCTTGATGAGCGGGGTTGTCCGATCGGCATCGAAATCCTCGGCGTCATCGGATCAGACACGCTCGTCGCCATACCTGGCGTTGAACATGCGCTGGCGCTCTACTCCTTCAGTGACGAGTCACGCCGATTCGTGCGCGCGCAGTCCGCATCCGCCACTGCGCTTTCTGACTGATGCCTGCCGGAGTGAAGGGGGCGAACTGAGGCCCCTAGACGTGTTCCCTAGGTCGCGGCCCGTCCCGGCATCGAGGGCAGGGGTCAAGTCACCGGGGCAAGCCCCGTGAGCCCGCGGCCAACAGGCATGCGAGTCATCCACACCTGAAAGAACGCTGCTGGATGAGTTCTCCATCAGCCTTCACCGTCGATGGATATCGGATTCCCCGCCGCCCGAGGTTATGTATGCCATAATTGATCGCGGCTTCTCGATAGGAATCACCAGCGGAGCTCGTAAGCACGGCCTGACGAGGCGGCGGAGCACTCCTCTTGGTGATTCATGCCATGCCCACCAGGTATCGACGGAGGTCGTCATGAATCACAAGCGAGCCAACGGCGTGCGCATCACCGGACCCGACGTGGATCTTGAGCGCGAGGTCATCCGCGACAGCAAAGGACAGCGCGTCGATCAGGCCTACGTCGAACGCGCCCTTGCTGAAGTGGACGCCTACTGGAAGAAGCAGGGGGGTCGTCCGTCCCTCACGGGGGAGGCAAAGCACTCGCCGCATGTGTCCTTCCGCGTGACACCCGCACTCAAGGCAAAGGCAATGCGGGAGGCCGAAGCGCGGGGAGTGACGGTGTCGCAACTCGCGCGTGAGGCCTTCGAGAAGTTCCTAGCTTCGTGACGCCATGGACTTCACGGTGCCGACACCCCAGGGCATCCAAAGGGGGTCCGGAAGTGGCTCGAAGAGTAGACATCCCTGTGTGTGCTGCCGGCTACTTCCGCCGTCGATCCGCCAGGGCCCCCGCCCCTACTGCAAGCCCGATGACCGGCAGCATCACGAGCATGAAGATCCAGTAGGCGACTGTCATGACGATCGGGTCGATGACGATCAGCCAGAGGAGTCCACGGCCGATGCTCACGCCGTCGAAGGCGATGGGGAAGTAGGGGGCCTGGCCGCCGGCGAAAGCGGTCCAGGTGATCCAGATCATCCACACCCCGAAGACAAGGGCAAGGGGGATGCCGATGATCGCCGCGATGGTGTTGGCGAGGCGCTCGCCGCGGGTGTCGCCGCTCATCGCACGCGCACCAGTGTGGCGCTGGAGCGATTGCCGGCGACGCTGATGCGCCAGTAGCCCGTGCGCGTGGGCTTGATCCGTGTGGCGATCTGGCCGTCGGTGACTTCGCCGCGCGTCACCGTGCGCCAGCGCAATGTGGCTCGCGGACCGGATGCGGCGAACTGCACTCGGAAGGCGGTGCCGTCGGGCGCCGGGCGGTAAATGCCGTCGGAGTACTGGATCTCCACCGGTGTCGACAGGTCGATCGGCGTGCCTGGAGCCACCTGGCGGGGTAGGTCGGGAGACTCGATCGCCACCTCGCTCGTGGGCTGGATGATGGTGAGTTGGGTGCTGGCGCCGACTCCGCCTCCGCTCGTGATGCGATAGCGGCCGGGCCCGTCGACGGGGATGCGAAGGCGAGCGACGCCCACATCGTCGGTGGTGTCGCGGTAGAGGCGGATCCACTCGGAGCCGCCCTCGGGCAGCAACTGCACCTCGAAGGCCGTGCCCACCGGGCTCGGCCGCCACACCGAGTCGGTGTACTGGGTCTGCAGATCCGCGCTGATCTCGATCGTCGCGCCCAGCATCACTTCGGTGTCGCTCAGGGACGCGGCCGAGACGATGCGGCCGAGGGTGGGCTGCGCGACCGTCACGACGATCGAGCGCGAGGGTTCGGAGTACTGCAGGAAGCGGTACTCGGTCGACTCGGTCGGGGCGACGATGCGCTTAGCGCCCTGCTCGATCCCGCCCACGACGGGCACGGAGGCACTCACCTCGGACCAGGGCGCGGTGCCCAGGGCCCGCGCCTGCAGGCTGAGGCCGGGCACCTCGATCGGCACTCGCTCGGTCACGACCCCGTCGCTCCAGGTGATGCGCTC
>CAYYZU010000180.1:0-4493 GCA_964476205.1 uncultured Actinomyces sp.
TCGAGATGGAGGCGCGCGAGCTGCGCGACAAGCCCGAGGAGGAGCGCAAGGAGCTGGAGCTCATCTACCGCGCCAAGGGCATGGACCGCGCCACCGCCAAGGCAGCCGCAGACAAGATCTTCGCCGACCCCAAGAGCGCGCTCGACACTCTCGCCCGCGAGGAACTCGGCCTCAATCCCGACGAGCTCGGCAACCCCTACAAGGTGGCCCTGTCCAGCTTTGCCGCCTTCGCCATCGGCGCCTTCGTCGTCGTCCTGCCCTATCTGCTCTCCGTCATCTGGCCGTCACTCTTCGGTAGCGACTCCGTCCCGCTGATCATTGCGATCGCGCTCTCGGTCATCGCGATGCTCGTCGTGGGCGGATTAGTGGGCAAGTTCTCCGGCAGGGGAATCGCCCGCGGCGCCATCAGGCAATTCGTGGTCGGCGCACTCGCCGCCGGAGTCACCTTCGTCATCGGCCGCGTCATCGGCGAGCTCACGGGCCTGAGTTCCGCCGGCCTCGGCTAGTGGTCGCGCCCTCTCACACTGCGACCGTTCGACGCCTCGAGCGGGCATCCGGCACGCTGGCGACCTCCGTGACGGCGCACCTGGACGACCGACTCGAATGGTTTCGTGATCTGCCCGCGGGCGAGCGCTCATGGGTGGGCCTCATCGCCCAGGCAGGCATCGCCGGGGTCATCGCGTGGTACCGCGATCCCGTTGCCGCTCGAGCGAGCGCGCTCGACGTCTTCAGTTCCGCTCCGCGTGAGCTCGCGGGAGCCATCACGTTGGAGCAGACCGTCGAGATGGTCCGTTGCACGGTCGACCTGCTCGAGCAAGCCCTCCCCGAGGTTGCCGGCCCTGACGCGGCCGAGGGCGTGCGCGATGCCGTGCTGACCTACTCCCGCGAGATCGCCTTCGCGGCAGCGGAGATCTACGCCCGCGCCGCGGAGGCACGCGGGGCCTGGGACGCGCGACTCGAAGCCCTCGTCATGGAGGGACTGCTCCGCGAGGAGGCCGACCCCACCGTTCTTGCACGCGTAGGTGCTCTGGGATGGCCCTCGGGCGCAGGGGGCACGGTGCTCGTCGGCCCTCCTCCCGATGCGGACACGGCCGCCGGCCTGCAGGTGATGCGCCGCGCCGCAGAGCACCACGGCATCACGCTGCTGACCGCACTGCACGGCGACGCCCTCGTCGTGCTCGCGGCAAGCCGCGGTGACGACGAGCGCACCGCGCGCCTACTCTCTCCTCACTTCGGGGCGGGGCCGGTCGTGATCGGGCCGCGCGCGGACGAGACCTCTGACATACCCGCCTCGTGCGCGACAGCGGTGAGTGCCTACGCCGCTGCCCGCGGGTGGCCCGATGCACCGCGTCCCGTCGCGGCAGACGATCTCCTCCCCGAGCGGGCTCTCGCAGGCGAGGCACGTGCCCGCGACCAACTGATCGCAGAACTTGAGGCGGTACTCGCCGACCCTGATCTCCGTCAGACCCTCGAGGTGCATCTCGAGCGCCGCACCAGCCTCGAGGGCACGGCCCGCGCGCTCTTCGTGCATCCCAACACGGTGCGCTATCGCCTCAAGCGCGTGGAGACCCTGACCGGCAGGTCCCCCGGCGAGCCTCGCGACGCCCTCGCCCTCAGGCTCGGACTCATCCTGGCCCGGTTGTAGGGTTCCTACAAATCCCGAGGGGAGACATTGGCGCCCCCCGATGGTCGCCCGCCCCATGCGCCGCGAGAGGCTGACGCCCGTGCTGGTCGTTGTCGCCCCCGGACAAGGAGCCCAGGCCCCCGGATTCCTCTCCCCCTGGCTAGAGGTCCCCGGCGTCGAGGCCCGGCTGGAGTGGCTCTCCGTGGTCAGCGGCGTCGATCTCATCGAGCACGGCACCCGCTCCGACGCCGACACGATTCGCGATACCGCCATCGCTCAGCCCCTCCTCGTGGGCGCGGGCCTAGTGACCCTCCTCTCCCTCTTTCCGCACCCGGCCGAGGCCTTCACCCGAGTTGCCGTCGGCGCGGGCCACAGCGTCGGAGAGATCACCGCGGCGGCTGCCGCGGGCGTGCTCTCGGCTGAGCAGGCCATGGTCTTCGTGCGGGAGCGAGGCCGCGCGATGGCGCAGGCGGCCGCTCTCACCCCGACGGGCATGAGCGCCGTGCTCGGCGGCGATGCCGACGAGGTGGTCGCTGCAGCGAACGCACTCGATCTCACCGCAGCAAACATCAACGGCGCTGGTCAGATCGTCGTGGCCGGCACACTCGAGGCGCTCGCCGCATTCGCTGATGCTCCGCCCGAGAAGGCCCGCGTGCGCCCGCTCCAGGTCGCGGGCGCCTTCCACACCGACTACATGGCACCCGCCGTCGAAGTCCTCACGCGTCACGCGCGCTCGATGTCCACGCATGATCCGCGGATCCACCTGCTGTCCAATGCCGACGGCCGCGTCGTCCACGATGGCCGCGAGGTGCTCGCGCGACTCGTAGCCCAGGTGAGCCGCCCGGTGCGCTGGGACCTGTGCATGGCCACGATGGCTGATCTCGGTGTCACGGGCCTCATCGAGATCCCACCCGCGGGCACGCTCACCGGCCTCGCCAAACGCGCGTTGCCGGGCGTCGAGACGGTCGCCCTCAACACCCCTGACGACCTCGAAGCCGCCTGGGCACTGGTCGAGCGCCACGGCGTGCCCAGCCCGGTGAATGAATCCCCCACGTGGCGCCTCGTCGTCGCCCCGATGAAGGGCATCTTCCACCGGGCCGACGTCACTGTCGGCGTCGGCGACGCGCTGCCCCGCTCCGCAACGATCGGCCGCGTGAGCAATCTGCGCGACACGGTCGACGTCACCGCCCCCCACGGGGGCACCGTCGTCGAGTGGGTCGTCGAGGACGGCGACCCGGTCTCCCCCGGGCAACCGCTCGTGCGCCTTCACCCCCACCACGAGGAGGTCACCACATGACCGCGCGTATCCAGGCACCGGCAGGAGCGCCGTACGCGCGCATCCTCTCCGTGGGCAGCTACCGACCCGAGCGGGTCGTGACCAATGCCGAGGTGTGCGAGCGGATCGACTCCACCGACGAGTGGATTCGCGAGCGCTCGGGCATTGCCGAGAGGCGCTACGCCGCTCCCGAGGAGTCGGTTGTCGACCTCTCCGTCTACGCCGCTGAGAAGGCCCTTGCCGCGGCCGGCATCACCGCCGACCAGGTGGGCTTCGTCCTCGTCGCGACCGTGACGCACCCCTACCAGACACCATCGGCGGCCTCGGAGGTTGCGTTCCGTCTGGGTGCGGTCAATGCCGCAGCGACCGACATCAGTTCGGCGTGCGCTGGCTTCTGCTACGGACTGGCCATGGCACAGGACATGGTGCGCGGCGGTAGCGCCGAGTACGTCATCGTCGTCGGCGTCGAGAAGCTCACCGACTGGATCGACCTCGACGATCGCTCGACGGCCTTCATCTTCGCCGACGGCGCCGGTGCGGTCGTGGTCGGACCGTCGGCCGAGCCCGCTATTGGCCCTGTCGTCTGGGGTTCGGATGGGTCCCAGCACGACGCGATCTGCATGACGCAGTCGCTCATCGACTATCGCGACAACGGGGGCCCGCGCTTCCCCACCCTCTCCATGCAAGGACAGCAGGTCTTCCGCTGGGCCGTTTCCAACGGCTCCGTCAAGGCGCAGGAGGCCCTCGAACGCGCCGGCGTGACCGCGGATGACCTGGATGCCTTCATCCCGCACCAGGCCAACATGCGCATCACCGACGCGATGATCCGCGCCCTCAAGCTGCCCGAGCACGTGCCTGTCGCCCGAGACATCGAGACGACCGGCAATACCTCGGCAGCGTCCATCCCCATCGCGATGGACCGCATGCTCTCCACCGGTGAGGTCCCCCACGGGGGCACCGCACTCCTCATCGGATTCGGAGCCGGCCTGGCCTATGCAGCCCAGGTCGTGACCCTGCCCTAGCGTGGACCCCCGCGCACCCATCGCACATCACGCCGAAAGGAAGCACCATGAGCCAGGAGATCCTCGACGGCCTCGCCGTCATCGTCAACGAGGTCGCCGGAGTCCCGGTCGCCGATATCCAGCCTGACAAGTCCTTCATCGACGACCTCGACATCGACTCGCTCTCCATGGTCGAGGTAGTCATGGCTGCAGAGGACAAGTGGGGCGTGAAGATCCCCGACAGCGAGGTCAAGAACCTCCGCACCGTCGGCGACGCCGTCGCCTACATCGAGAAGTCGACCGCCTGACCGATGCGCATCGCCGTCACGGGGCTGGGAGCTACGACACCGCTGGGCGGTGACATAGCCAGCAATTGGTCCGCACTCATCGAAGGCCGTTCGGGCATCCGGACACTCACCGAGCCGTGGGTGGACGAGATGACGGTGCACTTCGCGGGCACGCTCGCCGAGGAGCCACCTCTGGATCGTGTCGAGGCACGCAAACTCGACCGGTCCCAGCAGGTGGCCCTCGTCGCTGCCCGCGAAGCGTGGGCCGATGCCGGCAGCCCGGAGGTGGATCCGCTGCGCATGGG
>CAYYZU010000181.1:0-4448 GCA_964476205.1 uncultured Actinomyces sp.
TAGTGGTGCTTGGCCACCATCGTCACGATCTGGTCGAACGCCGGGAAGACGAACCCGTCGAACTGGATCTCGAGCACGGGCCTGTAGCCGCGCATCGCCAGGCCCACCGCGGTGCCGACGATCCCGCTCTCCGCGAGCGGTGAGTCGATGACACGGTCCTCGCCGAAGTCCTTCTGCAGTCCGTCGGTCACCCGGAAGACACCACCGAGCGGACCGATGTCTTCGCCCATGAGCAGGACCTTGGGATCGCCCTCCATCGCACGCCGCAGGCCAGCATTGAGGGCCTGGACCATCGTCATCGAAGTCATGACGTCTCCACCGTGGCGAGATAGTCAGCCATGGCCGCGCGATCCGCGGTCACCTGGGGGTGCGGCTCGGCGTACACATGCTCGAACATCCCCAGCGGATCGGGATCGGCCATGCCGCGAATTGCCTCGCGCAGTCGCTCGCCGAGCGCATCAGCCTCGGCATCGACCGATGCGACGAAGGCGTCATCAATCGCGCCAACCTGCTCCATGTGCCGGCGCAGGCGGTCGAGCGGATCGAGCGATGCCCAGTGGTCGAGCTCCGCCTCATCGCGATAGCGCGTCGGATCGTCGGAGGTGGTGTGCGGACCGCGCCGATAGGTGACGGCCTCGATGAACGCCGGCCCACCGCCTTCGCGTGCGCGATCGAGCAGGGCGCGCGTCACGGCGAGTCCCGCGAGCACGTCGTTGCCGTCGATGCGCACTGACGGGATGCCATAGCCCGCAGCGCGGGTCGCGAGGGGCGCGCGGGCCTGGCGCGTGACCGGCACGGAGATGGCCCATTGATTGTTCTGGACGAGGAAGACGACCGGAGAGTTGAAGGCGGCTGCGAAGACCATCGCCTCGTGCACATCGCCCGTGCTCGTCGCGCCGTCACCGAAGCAGGAGAGGACGGCCTCGTCGGCACCGTCGCGCTGGATGCCCATCGCGTATCCCACCGAGTGCAGGGCGTGCGAGCCGATGACGATGGTGAAGATGCCCAAGCCCACGCGGCGGGGATCCCAGCTCGCATGGCTCGTGCCGCGATAGAGATGGAGCAACTCGACCGGGTCGACACCGCGGACGTGGAAGATCCCGACCTCGCGGTACGTCGTGAAGCCGTAGTCGGTGGGCCGCATGGCATGGCCCGCGCCGACCTGGATGCCTTCCTGGCCGAGCACCGGGCACCACAGGCCCAGCTCGCCCGTGCGCTGAAGCGCGGTGGACTCCACGTCCGTGCGCCGAGTGAGGACGATGTCTCGGTAGAGCTGACGCAGGAGATCAGGAGTGATCTCGAGCGGGTAGTCGTCGTGCGCGTGGAAGTCGCCCTCGGGCGTGAGCAATCGGATGACGTCTTCGGTCATGTGTGTGGACCCTTTCGTCGCGGGCCTCGTGAGCCCAGTCACATCCAAGCACTCGCCATCCCCGGCGGGAAGGACACTTCGCCCAGTCCCCGGAGCGAGGTCTAGGCGAGTGCCACACTGGGCCCATGGCGATACGGGTATTCCTCCTCGACGACCACGAGATCGTGCGCCGGGGGCTGGCCGATCTCATCGGGCTCGAGGACGATCTTGAGATCGTCGGCGAGGCGGGCAGTGCCGCAGAGGCTCTTGCGCGTATCCCCGCGACGCGTCCCGATGTCGCCGTGCTCGACGTACGCCTGCCCGATGGCAGCGGTGTCGAGGTGTGCCGCGAGGTGCGCGACACGATGCCGGACACACGGTGTCTCATGCTCACGTCGTACGCCGATGACGAAGCACTCTTCAACGCGATCCTCGCGGGAGCCTCGGGATACGTGCTCAAGGAGATCCGCGGCAACGACCTCGTCGACGCGATCCGCCAGGTGGCCGCAGGCCGCTCCCTGCTGGATCCGGTCGCCACCCAGCGCGTCATGGAGCGCCTGCGCAAGGGCGAGGAGCACGACGAGCGGCTCGACGCGCTCACCGATCAGGAGCGTCGCATCCTCGAGCTCATCGGCGAGGGCCTCACCAATCGCCAGATCGGCGAGCGCATGCACCTGGCCGAGAAGACGGTCAAGAACTACGTCTCTTCGCTACTGGCGAAGATGGGTATGGAGCGTCGGACCCAGGCAGCTGCTTACGTCGCTCGCCGGGATGCCGAGCAGCACCGGACCGACTGATCAGGCCGCACTCGTCAGCCGGCAATCGGCACGCGCCACCGCAGGCGCGTGCCGCCATCCTCCGAGACGCGTTCGACCGTGCACTCGCCACCCAGGTCAGCCGCGCGCGCGGACATGTTTGCTAGACCCGAACGGCGCCCCGCATCGGTGAGCCCGATGCCGTCGTCAGTGACGATGAGGAGCAGTCGCGTCGCATCGGCTTCAAGGATGACGTCAACGCGACGCGCCTGCGCGTGCTTGGCGGCGTTCGCCAACGCCTCGCGCAGCACGGCGACGACGTGATCCTTCAGGTGCGGACCCGCGAGGGTGTCGACGGGCCCGACGAAACGCACGGCCGGATCGAATCCGAGCAGCGCACCGGACTGGGCGGATTCGCGCAGCACGCGGGCGCGCAACGAGTCACTGGAGGTATCAACGGGTTCGTGCAGGGCGAAGATCGTCTGGCGGATCTCGCGGATCGTCTCGTCGAGATCGTCGACGGCTCGTCCGATGCGATCGCGTACGTCGTCCGGCAGGTCGGGGTGCCGAGTGGCTCCTTGCAACTGCATCCCGGTGGCGAAGAGGCGCTGGATGACGAGGTCATGGAGGTCACGGGCGATGCGATCGCGGTCCTCGTAGATCGAGAGCCGCTCTCGCTCCCGTCGAGCCTCCGCCAGGACGATATTCACCGCGGCCTGGGCGGCGAAGGACTCGGCTACCGAGCGCATGTCGTCGTCGAGGACATCCGCGGGGTCACTCCACAGGAGATAGAGGATCCCGAGGGTGCGATCCGGCGTGCTCAGGGGAAGTGCGACGACCGAGCCCTCCCAGTCGGGCAACTCGTCCTCGTGCACCAGCGCGCCCATGATCCCCGAACACGACGAGCCGGCCTGGAGGTCGGCGTACTCAACGACGAGGTCGTCTTCAGCGTCGCGCACGGCAATGGCAGCGACCTGAGCCGATGTGAGCGATCGTGCGGTGGATGCGATGAGGGTGAGCAGGTCGTCCGTTGTCGCGCCGGTCAGCACGGCGTTGTCGATGCGCGTGATGCCGTCAAGCCACAGACCACGCAAGCGCGTGAACTCGAAGAGCCGGGCGTTTTCGATCGCCACCGCGGCTGCCGCGGCCAGCGCCGCGACGGTGTGCTCGTCGGCGGACGTGAAGTGATCACCGGTGCGCTTCTCGGTGAGGTAGAGGTTGCCGAAAACGCGTCCGCGCACGCGCACCGGCACGCCGAGGAAGGACCCCATCGGGGGGTGGCCTTCAGGGAAGCCAGCCGCCGCAGGATGGCTCGAGATGTCGTCGATGCGGATAGGGACGGGGTGGTCGATGAGCAGGCCAAGGACTCCGCGGCCCGCAGGAAGCGAGCCGATGCGCGCGACCGTCGCGTCGTCCATTCCGACGTGGATGAAGTTGCGCACGCGACCATCAGCGCCGAGCACGCCCAGGGCGCCGTACGTGGCGTCCGACAGGTTGACGGCCGCCTGAACGATGCGACGCAGTGTCGACGTGAGTTCCAAGCCGGCGGCGACGGAGACGACGGCCTCGAAGAGGCCCTGGTCGCGATCCGTCGCCATGCGCCCCATACTGACAGCGTGACCAGCGGCGGAGTGAGCGGACGTGCGGTCAAGGTTCTGCTCGGCAGCCTGACCGCGGCCGTGATGGCTGCAGGAGTCCTTGGGGCGTCACCAGCGTCCGCGCATCAGCCGGTGCGGCTGACCTCGGCCGATCGCACGCCGGCTAGTGGCCCGCTCCTTGTCGACGGCACCGTGTCCTTCGCTGTCTACGCCTCTGTGCGGGAGGGTTCCTCCCGTGGTTTCCGTGTCGGCATGCGACAGGGTCAGCGCCTTGACGTGCAACTGCTCATCCCCGATCGCGCGCCGGCCAATCGGCTCGCGGACGCCCGCCTGCCGCTCGTCACGGTCATCGACCCTGCGGGTCGGCGTACCACTCTCGTGATCGATGAGCGCACGCCGTTCTACGAGCCCTACTCGGGGACGTCGTATCTCTATCTCGCGCGTCTGTCGCAGTCGGCGCGCGCGGGCACCTATCAGGTGATCGTGACGGGGCGCGACGCGACGAAGGTGCCGGTCGTCATCGGCGTGGGATACCGCGAGGTGCCGGGCGTAGTCCGGGGCTGATTCGGCGCGGGGGCGCCCCTCACCCATCGCGCAGCCCGCGGGGTGCCGAACATCCCTCGCGCGGTTTTTGCCAGTTACACGACGCTGGAACGTGCGTAGCGTCGTGTAACTGGCAAAAAGTGGATCAGGTGGCGATCAGATGCCGAGGATCTTGGCCTTGGCGGCCGCGAACTCCTCGTCGGA
>CAYYZU010000182.1:0-4416 GCA_964476205.1 uncultured Actinomyces sp.
CGAGCGCGCCGGACGCGAGGTCATGCACTCCTGGATCACCGAGCGCGTGCCGGGATACGAGAAGAAACTCTCGAGCCCGGTCAGCGGGTGGGCCGGATGCTCCCGACTCTCGGTGCACCTAGCCCTCGGAACGGTGAGCGCGCGAGAAGTGCACGCACGCGTGCAGGCACGCAAGGGCGAGCCAGGGTCGCCGCGATTCTCGCTCGGTGCCTTCGAGGAACGCCTCGCCTGGAGGGATCACTTCACACAGAAGCTGGAGGATGCCCCCTTCATCGAGCAGGGGGTCCTCCACGCCGCGTTCGACGCACTACGGCCGGCGACAGCCAACCCGCGCGCACTCGAGGCCTTCACGGAGGGCATGACGGGCTATCCCATGGTCGACGCGGTGCTGCGGTCGCTCGCCGCCACCGGCTGGACCACCTTCCGCATGCGGTCGATGGTGGCGTCCTTCGCCTCCTACGATCTCTGGCTCCCGTGGCAGGAGTCCGGCCGCGTGCTCGCCCGATGGTTCACCGACTACGACCCGGGCATCCACTGGCCGCAGATCCAGATGCAGTCCGGCGTGACGGGGATGAATGCCCTGCGCATCTACGATCCGGTGAAGCAGCAGCTCGATCACGATCCGACCGGTGAATTCGTGCGCCGCTGGGTGCCGGAATTGCGCGACGTCCCCGACAGCCTGCTCGCAACCCCGTGGCTCGTGGCGAGCGAAGAACGACACGGCTATCCGGATCCGATCGTCGACCACGCAGCGGCGGTGGTGCAGGCCAAGCGACGCATCGCCGCCGTGCGCCAGCAGATCCGAGGTGATGGCTCGACGAAGGCTCTACTCGAGCGACACGGGTCGAGGCGCCCCCCACCCGCACGGCGTCGGCGCTAATCAGTCACTGGTTGACGAGGAACGCTCTCGTAGGGCCTGCGACGTGTCGGCCCACCGGCGGAGCAGATCGCCGGCCGCACCCGACTCCACCGCGGCGCGCGCATCGACGAGATGTGCCCGCACGCGTTCGCGCAGGGACCCCTGCACGTAGTCACCCTCCGCAGCAGCGACCGCCGCGGAGTGTGACGCCAGCGCCGCGGCGGCATTGGCGATGACGACCGCGCGCACGGCGTCGATATCCGACGGCAACTCCAAGTCCGGGTGCTTGCGCGGCATTCCAAACGCCGCGCGGCACACCTCGGCATTGGTCACAGCATCTCCCCCGACGAGCGCACCCTCGGCAATGCCGCCCATGCCGAGATCGGCTGCCTCGAGGCGCTCCTCCGTGACGCCACCGCGTGTGGTGTCCCACACCTGCGTGCCGCCGTACGGGGAGATCTCATCCCAGCCGTTGTCACCGCGCACGACGAGCACGCGATCGCCGCGATCGGCAAACACCTGCGCCATGACCGGATCCATGCGCACGTCAGAGCAGCCAATGAGCCCTGCAACGGGACGCGCGGGATTCGTCAGCGGGCCGAGGATGTTGAAGATCGTCGGGACACCGAGCTCGCGTCGCACCGGTGCCGCGTGCTTCATCGCCGGGTGCAGCACCTGCGCGAAGGCGAAGGCAATGCCGAGCTCGCGCGCGCACGACGCGATCCCCTGCGGGTCGAGGTCGATGGCGACGCCGAGCTCCTCGAGCACGTCGGCGGTGCCGCATGCAGAGCTCGCCGCACGATTGCCGTGCTTGACGATCGTCGCCCCGCACGCTGCAGCGACGATCGCGGCCATGGTCGAGAAGTTGACGGAGCCCGACGAGTCGCCCCCCGTGCCGACGACGTCGAGCAGGACTCCGGGCACCTCCACCGGCAGCGCTGCAGCCCGCATCGCATCAGCGGCCGCCGCCACCTCCTCTGCCGTCGGGCCCTTGGCCTGCAGTCCGAGCAGGAGCGCGCCGATCTGGGCCGAGGTGGCCTCCCCCGCCATCACCTCAGCGAGGGCCCAGCGGGCGGAGTCGCCGTCGAGGTCGCGGCCCGCGGCCAGGCGGCCCAGGACGCTCGGCCAGGTGGGAGCGGCGGGGATCATCGGGACGCCATAGCCGTGAAGTCGGGCATATCGCCCATATCGCTAGCGGACCGGGAGACCGGCCAGGCGCTGGCGCAGCAGCGCGGCCGTCGTATCGGCCAGGACCATCGGGTCGAGGGGCCTGGGCACGACCCCGTCGGCCCGCGACCAGGTGGCCAGCCAGGCGTCCTGGGGCCGGCCCGTGAGCACGAGGATGGGCGGGCAGGAGTAGATCTCGTCCTTGAGCTGCCGGCACAGGCCCATTCCGCCCGCGGGGACTGCCTCCCCGTCGAGGATGGCCAGGTCCACGCCTCCGGCGTCCATCTGCTTGAGCACGGCCGGGAGGGTCGCGCACTCGAGATAGCGCAGGGCGGGCAGCTCGGGCGCGGGACGCCGGCCCAGAGCACGGAGCACTTCTTCGCGCGCCGTCCGGTCGTCGCTGTAGACCAGGACCGCCAGGGTGGCGGCGGGGGTTTCGGCTTCCGTCACGGCGTCAGGCTACCGGGACGCCACTCTCTCGGGGGGTCTGCACCCCCCTCACGACTCCCTCTGGCAGAGTGGCCCCGTGGCGACCGCAACTCCTCCCGTGAGTCAGGCCTTTGCCCACGCGCCGGCCAACCGGCCCAACCCCGTGGCCATCGGCACCATCGTCTGGCTGTCCAGCGAGCTCATGTTCTTCGCTGGCCTCTTCGCGATGTACTTCACCCTCAGGGCCGTCAACCCCGAGTTGTGGGCGCAGGAGACCCAGCTCCTCAACATCCCCTTCGCGAGCGTCAACACGACGATCCTCGTGCTCTCGTCGGTGACCTGCCAGCTCGGTGTCTTCGCAGCGGAGCGCGGCGACGTCAAGGGATTGCGCCGCTGGTTCATCATCACGTTCCTCATGGGATCGATCTTCATCGCCGGCCAGGTCACGGAGTACGCCGAACTCGTGCACGAGGGCCTCACGCTCTCGAGCAATGCCTACGGCTCAGCGTTCTACCTCACCACCGGCTTCCACGGCCTGCACGTGACCGGCGGCCTCATTGCCTTCCTGCTCGTGCTCGCGACGACGTATGTCGTCAAGCGATTCACGCATGACCAGGCCACACGCGCGATCGTCGTCTCCTACTACTGGCACTTCGTCGACGTAGTGTGGATCGCACTCTTCTTCATGATCTATATCCTCAAGTAATCACGGCAGTTCACAGGCGCTCGGGCGACGAAACAGGACGGAAGGAACAGGCGTGAAGGGACTGGCGGCCCGGCGGCGCAATCCGATCGTGGCCTCGATACTGCTCCTCGTGGCGTTGCTCGGCGTCGGCGGTGTCTATGCCGTCGCCACGACCGCGGCCCCTGCTGAGGCAGTCGCGACCAGCGACCAGACGGCGATCGACGAGGGCAAGCGCCTCTACCTCGAGGGCTGCTCCTCCTGCCACGGACTCGATGCGCAGGGCACGAGCAATGGCCCCACGCTGATCGGTGTCGGCGCAGCCGCCGTCCACTTCCAGGTCGCCACGGGACGCATGCCGATGGCTGCGCCCGGCGCCCAGGCCCCGTCGAAGCCCGCCGACTACACCGAGGCCGAGATCGCGGACATGGCGGCGTACATCGCCTCACTCGGTCCCGGCCCGGCGATCCCCACGGCCGAGCAGCTCGACTACTCCGATGCCGACATCGCCGAGGGTGGCGTGCTCTTCCGCATCAACTGCGCCCAGTGCCACCAGGCTGCGGGCGGCGGCGGCGCCCTCACCGACGGCAAGTACGCCCCCAGCCTCATGGACGCCGAGCCGCAGATCATCTACGAGGCCATGCTCACGGGCCCGCAGAACATGCCGGTCTTCGGTGACGGCACCCTCACGGTCGAGGACAAGCAGGCCGTGATCGCCTACATCATGGATCTCCAGGAGGCCCCGAGCCCCGGCGGCCTCTCCCTCGGGCGCCTCGGCCCCGTCGCCGAGGGCCTCTTCCTCTGGGCCGGCGTCATGGCCGCATTCGTCGGCCTGGCCGTATGGATCGGAATCAAGGCACGATGAGCGACCTGACCACTCGCGGAGGCGCGAGCGCACCCGATCACGGGCACGGCAGCGGAGACGTCCCCGCCGACGACCTCGCCCGTCCGCTCTACGAGGGACCCGGCGCGCTCCCCGCGGCCGACATTCCCCACCGTCCGCGTCGCAGCGACTTCGACCCCAAGGCCGCGCGCCGGGCCGAGCGCCAGGTCGCCGGCCTCTTCCTGCTCTCGATGCTGATGGTGATCCTCTTCATCGTCGCCTACATCGCCATCGATCCCCAGACAGACGTCTACATCCCGATGTTCGGCGAGGTCGGCTACCAGAACTTCATGCTCGGTCTCACCTTCGGCCTGGGCGTGTTCTGCATCGGAGCCGGTGCGATCCAGTGGGCCAAGAAGCTCATGCCCGACGTCGAGGTCGTCCAGGAGCGCCACT
>CAYYZU010000183.1:0-4407 GCA_964476205.1 uncultured Actinomyces sp.
AGCTCATCGGTGAGCGCCGCAGCCTCTACAACCAGGTCGCCGATCTCACGGCCCGGATCAAGTCCCAGTCCCGCGGCTAGCCAGCAGCCCCAGCCTCCACACAGACCACAAGGTCACCGAAAGGTCACGGCGTCCCCAGAATGGGGAATACCTGTGGACAACTCACATTCCCTTCCTCACAGGGTTGGGGGAAGTTGTGGATAAGTGGCAACCTCATGTGGGCACCAACTCGGACCGACCCGGGCTTCCACCGACCGTCGGCCGGACTACCCACCCTGTCCACAGGTCCTGTGTATAACGACAGGCCGTCTGACGTGGCCCGACATACTCCGTCCCCAGCGTCCACCGCGCCTATGACGAAGACGAGTAACTACACCGGATGAATTCAGAAGATCCATCACCCGGGCACCCTCTGTGGACTGTGACTCTCGTCCAGCACCACCTCGTCCACCTCACCCCCCACACCTCTAGCCCCCTGCTGGGCTCGGTGGCAGGATGACGCGTCTGCGGGCACGGTCGTGCCCCCTTCGGAGGTCGCCGTGAAGTTCCGCGTCGAGCGCGATGCCCTGGCCGACTCGGTCGCCTGGGCCGCACGCACGCTGCCCAGTCGTCCATCGCTGCCGATCCTTGCCGGCCTCCTTCTCGAGACTGAAGGCTCCGGCTTGGTCGTGTCGAGCTTTGACTATGAGACCTCGTCACGAGTCGGCATCGATGCTGATGTCACCGACCACGGTCGTGCACTCGTGCCCGGCCGTCTCCTCGCCGACATCAGCCGTGCCCTTCCCGCCGCTCCCGTGCAGGTCAGCCTCGATGGCACTCGCGTAAGCGTCGTATGCGGCAAGTCCACCTTCGCGCTCCCGACCTTCCCTGTCGAGGACTACCCGAGCCTGCCGGCAATGCCTGACTCATCGGGTTCACTCACCGGTGCCGACTTCGCACATGCCGTGGCTCAGGTCGCCATCGCCGCAGGTCGTGACGACACACTGCCCACACTCACCGGCATCCGCGTCGAAATCGATGGTTCGTCCGTCACCCTCGCGGCCACCGACCGCTACCGCCTCGCCGTGCGCGAGTTCACCTGGACGCCCGCGTCACCCAAGCTTGAGGTTCAAGCCCTCGTGCCCGCCCGCACCCTCGCCGACACTGCCAAGTCGCTCGCCGGTGCCGAGACCGTGCATCTCTCACTGGCCGAGGGCGGCGAGGGACTCATGGGCTTCGAGGGCAATGGCCGGCGTACGACGACCCGGCTCCTTGACGGTGAGTTCCCGAAGTATCGCTCGCTGCTGCCGTCGGAGAGCCTCGCCGTCGCCACGGTGTCTACCGCTCAGCTCGTCGACTCGGTCAAGCGTGTGGCGCTCGTTGCCGAGCGCAACACACCCGTGCGACTCGCTTTCTCCGGCAACGAGTTGACCCTGCGCGCCGGCGCGGGAGACGAAGCTCAGGCGACGGAGAGCTTGGACTGCGCGTTCGACGGCGACGAGATCGACATCGCCTTCAATCCGCAGTACCTCCTTGACGGCCTCGGTGCGCTCGACGCCGCAGAGACACGCCTGTCCTTCACGCAATCCACGCGTCCCGCGGTGCTCAGCGGCGGCGGCGATGACGACGCCGACTACCGCTACCTGCTCATGCCGGTGCGTCTCGCTGGCTGACATGGGCGTGCCCGCCGACCCCCCGGTGCGGGTGCGGCACGTCTCGTTGGCAGACGTCCGCAACTACGCACATCTCGAGGTCGCTCTCGAGCCGGGGATCAACGCGTTCGTCGGCCCCAACGGCCAGGGCAAGACCAACTTGGTTGAGGCGGTCGCCTACCTGTCCACGCTCGGCAGCCACCGCGTCGCCACGGATGCACCGCTCGTGCGCCATGGTGCCGAGCGGGCCGTGATCAGGGCCGATGTCGTACGCGAGGATCGCTCACTCGTGCTCGAGATCGAGATCACCGCGGGACGCGCCAACCGCGCGCGAATCAACAAGGCTCCCGCGCAGCGCACCCGCGACATCCTCGGCATTTTGCGCACGGTCGTCTTCGCGCCGGAGGACCTTGCACTCGTCAAAGGCGATCCCGGCGAGCGGCGCCGCTTCCTGGATGACCTGCTCGTGCAGCGTCAGCCGCGACTCGCGGGCACGCGCACGGACTACGACCGCGTGCTCAAGCAGCGGAATGCGCTGCTGAAGTCCGCGGGCGCCGCGCGGCGCGCGAGCGCCGAGGAGGTCGAGCGCACGCTTGAGGTCTGGGACGAGCAACTCGCGACACTCGGCGCTGAGATCATCGAGGCGCGCCGTGAACTCACGTCCGCACTCGCACCCCTCGCTGCGGGTGCCTACGGCGAATTGGTGCCTGGGGGCGCCACCGTGTCCATCGCGTACCGGTCGGCGGTGGACGACGTCAAGGCCCCCGATGTGGAGCATGCACTGCTCGCGGAGATGGCACGGCGGCGTAAGGAGGAGCTCGACCGCGGCATCACCCTCGTCGGACCCCACCGCGATGATCTCGACATGGTGCTCGGCGACGCGCCAGTCAAGGGCTACGCCTCACATGGAGAGTCGTGGTCGGCCGCGCTATCGCTGCGGCTCGCGGCGTACGACCTGCTCACCTCCGAGTCCGGTGCGCCGGTGCTCGTGCTCGATGATGTCTTCGCCGAGCTTGATGCGCGCAGGCGCGCACACCTGGCCGAGCGCGTGGCGGATGCGCCGCAGGTGCTCATCACGGCCGCGGTCGCCGATGACGTGCCGCCGGTGATGTCGGGTACGTGGTTCGACGTGATCGAAGGCACGGTGACACGTCGTGACTGACTCCACGCCCGAGACCGGCGGCGACCTGGCGCGGACTGCGCTCGCGCGCGCCAAGGCAAGTGCGCGAGCGGCGCCGACAAAGAAGGCACCGGTGCGGCGGCCGCAGTACGGCGATGACCGGGATCCGCAGACTGTCGACAAGGTGATGCAGGGGTGGCTGCGCGACCACGGCTACGAGTCACAGGTCGGATCCGGCTCGCTCATCGCCCGCTGGCCCGAGATCGTCGGCGAGGCGCTCGCCGATCACGTCGTCCCCGACTCGGTGCGCGAGACCGACGACGGTCGCGAGCTGTGGCTTCGGGCCGATTCCACCGCGTGGGCGACCCAGGTCCGGCTACTGATCCCCCAGATCCTGGGGCGCATCGCCACCCTTCTCGGCTCAGGCGTGGTGGACCGCATCAAGGTGACCGGTCCGGCTCCACCGAAGCGCAATCCCGGCCCACGTCGGGTCCCGGGCCGGGGCCCACGGGACACCTACGGATAAGGGCAATTAGGCGATCACGTCCCCACGGCGTACTCTCTACGAGGCCCCACCGGGGGCCACCCGGGGTTTCATCCCCCACCTCCTGCTCCGGAGAGACCGGAGCCAATGAGTCCAGAGGAGGTCGGCGACCGCATGCGCCGATATGAAGTCATGGTCATCCTCGACCCCGATCTCGAGGAGCGCACTGTCGCTCCCTCACTCGAGACCTTCCTCAACGTCGTCAAGCAGGACGGCGGCAGCGTGGAGAAGGTCGATGTCTGGGGTCGTCGCCGTCTCGCCTACGAGATTGCGCACAAGCCCGAGGGCATCTACGCCGTCCTCGACATCACGTCGTCTCCCGCCGCCGTCGCGGAGCTCGACCGCCAGCTCAACCTCAACGAGGCCGTGCTGCGCACCAAGGTGACGCGCCCGGAGGAGTCCTAGGCCATGGCCGCCGGGGACATCAATGTCACGGTCGTGGGCAATCTGACCAACGACCCTGAGCTGCGCTTCACGCCGAGTGGTGCTGCTGTCGCCTCCTTCACGGTCGCGTCGAGCTCGCGCTACCTCGACAAGGCCACGAATGAGTGGAAGGACGGCGATCCGGTCTTCATGCGCTGCAGCGTGTGGCGGCAGTACGCCGAGAACGTCGCCGAGTCCCTCCAGAAGGGCATGCGCGTCATCGTGCAGGGCCGCCTCAAGCAGCGCTCCTACGAGACCCGCGAGGGCGAGAAGCGCACCGTGGTGGAGATGGAGGTCGACGACGTCGGCCCCGCGCTCCGCTACGCCACAGCCAAGGTCACCCGCACCCAGCGCGGCGACAGTGGCTTCTCCGGTGGCGGTGGCTCGGGCGGCGGCGCACCTGCCGACGATCCGTGGGCCGCACCCAGTGGCGGCGGTGCCGCCTACGACGAACCCCCTTTCTAGACCACTGACTTTTGATTAAAAGGAGATATGAGAGATGGGCCAGGGACCGCGCCGCGATAAGCGCTCGAGTGAGCCGGCACGCGTCAAGAAGGGCACCCCGCTGCTTGCACCGGACGTGACCTTCGTCGACTACAAGGACGTCAACCTGCTTCGCAAGTTCATCTCCGACCGCGGCAAGATCCGTTCGCGCCGCGTGACGGGACTCACCATGCAGCAGCAGCGCG
>CAYYZU010000184.1:0-4371 GCA_964476205.1 uncultured Actinomyces sp.
TCGCCAACGGCCTGCCGCTCATCACGCAGCAGTCGGGCATCCAGTTCGTCGTCACGGGCCTGGTCCTGCTCGTGGCCGCCAGCGTCGACGCGATCTCGCGCCGACGCGCCTCCGCCACCGGCAGTTAGGGCACGTGTGACCTCCCTCGCCGGAGCGACACAGGACGAGGTACGCCGCTCCAATCTGTCCACCGTGCTGCGCCTGCTCCACCTGGGTGGGGCGCAGTCGCGCTCGCACCTCACCGCGGTGACCGGGCTCAATCGCAGCACGGTGGGCGACTTGGTGAGCACCCTCGCGACTCTGGGGCTCGTCCACGAGCGCCCGGGAGACGTGCGCGGCGTGGGTCGGCCGTCGCTCGTCGTGGAGCCCGTGCCCGCGTCGGTCGCGGTGTTGGCGCTGGACCTGCGCGTCGAGCGCACGGTTGCCGCATTGGTAGGTCTGGGCGGGGAGCCCTTCGCGCGCGCGGAACGTCGGCACCACGGGGGTGATCGCGATGCACTCCTGGATGAGGTCGCTCAGGCCAGTCGCGAGGTTCTCGACGCGCTCCCGCCCGGGGCATCGCTCGTGGGCGTGTGTGCCGGCGTGCCCGGTGTCGTGCGCGCGACCGACGGCCTCGTCCGTTTCGCGCCGAACCTCGGCTGGACCGACGTACCCCTCGGGGACTTCCTGCGCGAGCGGATCGGCGGCGGACGTGGCGATGTCTGCGTCCGCAATGACGCGGATCTCGGCGTACTCGCCGAGCATCTGCGCGGCAGCGCGCGTGACAGCCGTACCGTGGTCTATCTCGCGGGCGACATCGGCGTCGGTGGAGGCGTGTTCGTCGACGGTCGTCCGCTGGTCGGCGCTGGCGGCTACGGCGGCGAGGTGGGCCACATGCGCATCAATCCGACTGGCCACACGTGCCGCTGCGGTGCCCAGGGCTGCTGGGAGACGGAGATCGGCTACGCCGCGCTCGCCCGCGCCGCAGGCGACGCGGCATCGGATGGTCTCGGCGGCCTACTCGAGAGGGTCGAGCGTGGCGATGAGGTGGCCCTCGAGGCGTTCGCGCGCGTGGCCGACTGGCTTGGTATCGGACTGGTCAACCTCGTGAACACGCTCAACCCGCAGTCCATCGTGCTCGGTGGTCACCTCGGGGTGGTGTACGCCGTAGCCGGAGATCGGGTGCTTGCCCAGCTCGCCAGTGCCCTGCCCGCTGCGCGTGACCAGGTGCGCATCACGTCTTCGGAACTCGGTGGTGATGCCACGCTCATCGGTGCATCGGAGGTCGCCTTCAGCACGCTGCTGGAGGATCCGGTGGGGTTGCTGCGCGATAGCGCAGCCAGCTAGTTGCAGTAGCGCAGCCAGCTAGTTGACGTGAGCAGCGGGGGGATCGAGCTGGACCGCGACACCTAACCGCCCTGACTCGCGCGCGGCCTCGATGACGCGCAGGTCCTGCACGACATCGCGGGGATCAACGGGCGGTGGCCCTTCCCCGCGCAGTGAGGTAGCGACACCGCGGTAGTACGCCGGCCAGGCGCCACGTTCGCGCGCGAGGGAGCGGGGCGGCTCGGTGCCCGTCACGATGAGCGCGTCGTCCGCCTCCGTGCCCCAGTCGGCGTCGCCCGGTGTACGACCGGCCCGCAGAGCGTCCTCCTGGGTGTCGAGGCTGTCGATCCACAGGCCCCCGCCGGTGCCGAGCAGACGCAGACGCGGGCCCGCAAAGGCTGAAGCCGAGCTCACGCTGAGGATGCTCAACGCTCCCGAGACGTGCTCGAGGACGATCTGCGTGTCGTCATCGGCGGTCACTGCGGGTCGCACCCGGCGTACGCTCGCGAACACTCGCTGGACGGGACCCAGCAGGTGCAGGGCCTGGTCGATCAGATGCGCGCCGAGGTCGTACAGCAGGCCGGGCAGATCCTCCGCCGGGCCCTCCTCGCGCCAGCCGCCTTTGGGTGTCGGTCGCCAGCGCTCGAAGCGCGACTCGAGTCGATGCGGGGTGCCGACGAGTCCCTCGTCGATGGCGCGGCGGGCGGTGAGGATCTCGGAGTCCCACCGCCGGTTCTGGAAGACGTGCAGCTGGCGGCCCTGTGCGCTCGCCAGGTCGATGAGCGCCTGCGCCTCGCTCGCCGATCCGGCCAGCGGCTTGTCGACCACTACGTGCATGCCGGCCGTCAGCGCCGCTGTGGCCTGGGGCACATGGGCGGAGTTGGCCGTGGCCACGACAGCGACATCCGCCCCGCTGGTCCACGCCTGCTCCGCCGTCTCGAGGATGGCGACCCCGGGCAGGTCTGCGCGTGCCTGTGCCTGCCGCTCCGGGTCCGACGTGACCACCCCGATGAGCTCGAGGTCAGGCTCGGCTCCGATGAGAGGGGCGTGGAAGACGCGCCCGGCGAGGCCATAGCCGAGCAGGACGACGCGCAGGGGTGGGTGCGAGGGCACGGGCGACTAGCCCCAGTAGACGTGCACGAGGGTGCCGACAGGGATCTGGTCGTAGAGCCAGGAGACGCCCTTGAGATCGGCGACATTGACGCAGCCGTGCGAGCCGCCGCCGGGGTAGTAGCCGGTCGCGGCGAAGGTGGGCGAGTAGTGGACGGCGATGTCGCCGGCGAAGAAGAGTGCGTAGGGCATCGGTGCGCGCGGCGCGTCTGGCCCGTTGATCCCTGAGGTCGCGTAGCGATCCTTGTACCAGACGCGGAAGCTCCCCGTGGGCGTCTCGAGACCGGGCACACCAAAGCGCACGTCGAGGGTCTGCACCACCTTGCCCTTGAGCACGTAGCGCAGCAGCTTCGACGTCTTGTCGATACACAGGACCTGGCGCTCCTTGAGGCAGGACTTCGGGAGCTCCCCGACGTTGTCACCCACCTTGTCGAGCATCTTCCAGGTGTCCTTGTTGAGCTTGCCGTTGATGGGCAGGAAGAACTTGCGCTGGAACTGCTTGACGGCCGCCTTGGTGGATCGGCCGAAGAAGTCGTTGTCCACTTCCTTCGTGCGCAGGTCGTAGCCGAGCCAGGTGAGCCGGTACTGCGCCTTGTGGACGGTGTCTCCACGGTCTCCGTAGATGAGTGGGAGATCCCCGGGCAGGGGGGCGGCGTACGCCGTGCCCGCTCCGGCACCCATGACCAGGGCGGCGATCAGCGTCGCGACGATGGCGAGGCGGCGTCTCATTGCTCTCCCGGTGGATCCAGCACGGTGTGCTCCTGCGGGGGGCGATCCTGCAGGTTGAGGGCCCAGGCTACCCCGGGGCAGGGCAGGATCGGGGGGTGAATGCTGAGCGCGGACGCATGGCTGACTGCGGTGACTACCGATTCGGTCCGGAGGAGGCAGGGCCCTGGTACCTCTGGGGTCCGTACCTAGCCGAGCGGGCCTGGGGCACCGTCCGCGAGGACTACTCCGACGATGGTGATGCCTGGCGCTACCTGCCCTACGACCAGGCAAGATCGCGCACGTTCCGCTGGAGCGAGGACGGAATCCTCGGCTTCTGCGACCTGCACCAGGACCTCGCCTTCTCGCTCTCCATGTGGAACGGTCGCGACAACCACGTGAAGGATCGCTTCTTCGGCCTCGACGGCTGGCAGGGCAATCACGGTGAGGACGCGAAGGAGTACTGGTGGTACGACGACGCCACTCCGTCGCACTCCTGGCTGCGCGCCCACTATCACTACCCGCAGGCCGCCTTCCCCTACGACCAACTCGTCTCGGTCAACGGCGCCCGGACGCGCCAGGATCCGGAGTTCGAGCTGCTTGACACGGGGGTTTTCGACGACGACCGCTACTGGATCGTCGACGTGGCCTACGCGAAGAACGATCCGACCGATACGTCGATTCGCATCCGCGTCACCAACGCTGGCCCGGATACCGACACCCTCCACCTGCTGCCGACCGCGATCTTCCGCGACACGTGGTCGTGGGGCAAGGGGCGGCCCGTGCCGCAGTTCGCCCTCGATGCGGGGAGCATCGTCGCGGACCACTGGCGTCTCGGCACGTATCACCTCGACGCCGCGCCCGCCTCGGACGGGAGCGCTCCCGAGGCGCTCTTCTGCGACAACCGCACGAACACCGAGCGGGTGTTCGGCACGCCACTGGACCGGCCGTACCCCAAGGACGGCATCAACGACTACGTCGTTCACGGAGCGCCCACGGTGAATCCCGATCACCAGGGCACGAAGTGCGCCTGGCACTACGCGCTCACGGTGCCTGCGGGTGAGACGGTCGAGGTCCGCCTGCGCTTGTGGTCACCGAGCGAGGGCGACCACCCCGATCCTGGCTGGGCTGAATCTCGCTTCGACGACCTGCTGGCCCTGCGCGAGCGTGAGGCTGCGGAGGTTTACGCCGGACTGGTGCCGTCAGATGTGTCGGCCGATCGGGCGGCCGTCATGCGTAGCGCCTTCGGCG
>CAYYZU010000185.1:0-4363 GCA_964476205.1 uncultured Actinomyces sp.
CCGCAGCCCTCGTTGATGTTGAGGCCGTCGGGCGACGCGTGGATGGCCACCACATGTGCACCCGCGCGGCGCATGGCCTCGGGCGACACGGTCGATGCCGCGCCGTTGGCGCAGTCGACCACGACGGACAGCCCAGTCAAGGGCGTCCTCACGACATCGAGCACATGGTCGAGGTAGTCCTGAGCGGCAGAGGGGAGCTCGCGCACACGTCCGACGGCACCGCCCAGGGGCCGGTCCCAGGGCTCATGGAGGCGCGCCTCGATGGCGTCCTCGATCGAGTCGGGCAGCTTGAATCCGTGGGCATCGAAGAACTTGATGCCGTTGTCTGGCATGGCATTGTGCGACGCCGACAGCATGACGCCGAGGCTCGCCCCGTGACGCTCCGTCAGGTACGCGATAGCCGGGGTGGGCAGCACGCCGGCGAGGAGTACGTCGACCCCCGCGCTCGCGAGTCCGGCCACCACGGCCGCCTCGAGGAACTCGCCGCTCGCACGGGGATCGCGTCCGACGACAGCACAGGGCCGTGCCCCATCGGAGACCAGCGCACCGGCATCGCCGAGCACGTGAGCCGCCGCAGCGGAGAGGGACAGCGCGAGTTCGGCGGTGAGGTCGCGGTTGGCGAGTCCCCGTACGCCGTCGGTGCCGAAGAGGCGACCGCTCACGGCGCTCCGATCAGCGCTTGCTGTACTGAGGCGCCTTGCGGGCCTTCTTGAGGCCGTACTTCTTACGCTCCTTGGCCCGCGGGTCGCGAGTGAGGAATCCGGCCTTCTTGAGCGGAGGACGATTGCCCTCTTCGTCGATCTCATTGAGGGCGCGAGCGATACCGAGGCGCAGAGCACCGGCCTGGCCCGACACACCGCCGCCGCTCATCCGCGCGATGACGTCGTAGCGGCCCTCCTGACCCAGGGTCACGAAGGGCTCGTTGACGATCTGCTGGTGCACGCGATTGGGGAAGTAGGTCTCGAGGTCACGACCGTTGATGCTCCAACGACCGGTGCCCGGGACCAGTCGCACGCGTGCGATGGCCTCCTTGCGGCGGCCGGTGGCGCCACCGGGCGCCGTCACAACGGGGCGATCGGCGGCTGCGGAGGCAGCCGAAGGCGTCTCGGTGGTGTACTCCGAGGGAATCTCCTCGTCGAAGACCTCGGTCTCGGAAACAGTCACGTCTTTTCCTTTCGCAGACTGCGCGGTGATCGCTACTGCGCGACCTGCGTGATGGTGTACGGGGTGGGCATCTGTGCGGCGTGCGGATGATCGGGCCCGGCGTACACCTTGAGCTTGCTCAACTGCTGCCGACCGAGCTTGTTGTGCGGGAGCATCCCCTTGATCGCCTTCTCGATGGCGCGGCGGGGGTTGTCCACCATGAGCTCGGAGTAGGTCTTCGCCGACAGGCCGCCCGGGTAGCCCGAGTGGCGGTAGTCGCGCTTCTGCTCGAGCTTGCTGCCCGTGAGGGCGACCTTCTCGGCGTTGATGATGATGACGAAGTCGCCGGTGTCGACATGGGGGGCGAAGACGGGCTTGTGCTTGCCCCGCAGCAGGGTCGCGGCCTGGCTGGCCAGGCGGCCGAGCACGACGTCGGTGGCATCGATGACGAGCCACTCGCGGGTGATCTCGCCCGGCTTGGGGGTGTACGTACGCACGTGGACCTTCGCTCACTCAGGGGGGTGCCGGTGAGGCGCCCCGGTTGGGCCCTGGGGCGGGCACAACGACCGCCAAGGCTACCTGGGGGGCGGCGAAGGGGTCAAAACGGGTCCTCGGGAGGCCTAGGAGTCCCAGACGGGCTCGACCGACTCCCGCACCACCCCGTCTCCCCCCACGACGATGAAGCGGTCCAGTCCGCGGGCGAACCAACGATCGTGCGTGACCGCCAGGACGGTCCCGGTGAAGGCGTCCAGGGCGCTCTCCAGGGCTTCGGCGCTCTCGAGGTCGAGGTTGTCGGTGGGCTCGTCGAGCAGGAGCAGGGTGGCCCCGGAGAGCTCGAGGAGCAGGATCTGAAAGCGCGCCTGCTGGCCCCCGGACAGCGAGGCGAAGCGCTGCTCCCCCGCAGCGGCCAGCCCGTAGCGGTCGAGTGCGCGTGCCGCCTGCTCGCGTCCCATGCCGTCGCGGTGGCCGTCGCCGCGATGGAGGATCTCCAGGAGGGTTCGATCCTCGAGGTCAGGACGCACGTGGGTCTGCGCGAACCATCCGGGACGCACGCGTGAACCCAGCCGCGCAACGCCCGCGTGCCGCACGGGACGAATGGGTACGTCGGAGACAGGGCGATGCTCGACGTCCGGATCGCTGCCGCCCGCCGCAAGAAGGCGCAGAAGGTGCGACTTGCCCGCGCCGTTGCGTCCGAGGACTCCGACGCGCTCGCCAAACCACACCTCGAGATCGAAGGGCTGGGTGAGATCGGTGAGTTCGAGGTGCTCGCAGACGATCGCACGCTTGGCGGTGCGACCGCCCTCCAGTCGCATCCGCATCCGCTGGCGCACCGGCACGGCCTGCGGCGGACCGGCCTCCTCGAACATCCGCAGCCGCGTCTGGGCCGCCTGGTAGCGCGACGCAAGGCCGTCGTTGTACGCGGCCTTCGTCTTGAGCATCTGCACGAGATCCTTGAGTTTCTGGTGCTGCTCATCCCATCGGCGTCGCAGCTCCTCGAGCCGGCTCATGCGATCCTCGCGCGCGTCGGCGTACGTGGCGAAACCCCCGCCGTGGACCCAGGCGGTGTTGCCTGCCGCTCCGAGTTCCACGGTCACGATGGTCGTCGCGCAGGCACGCAGCAGCTCGCGGTCGTGGCTGATGAGCAGGATCGTCTTGGGGCTCGCCGCGATGCGCTCCTCGAGCCAGGTCTTGCCGGGCACGTCGAGGTAGTTGTCAGGCTCGTCGAGCAGCAGCACCTCATCGGGCCCACGCAGCAGGGCCTCGAGGACGAGCCGCTTCTGCTCTCCTCCCGAGAGAGTGTCGACACGGCGCCACTTGACTTCGTCGTACGCCGACCCGAGTGCCGCGGTGCAGCACACATCCCATGCAACCTCCGCGTCGTAGCCACCGGCGTCCGCGAAGTCAGCGAGGGCCTGCGCATAGCGCATGTGCGTGTCCGAGTCCTCTACGGACATGAGGATTTCCTCGCAGGCGTCCACCTCGGCCGCGGCGGCACGGAGTGTGGGAGGTGACACGGAGAGGAGAAGGTCGCGCACGGTGCCGTCGCGCCCCTGGCCGATGAACTGGCGCATGACACCCATGCCACCCGTCGTGACGATGCTCCCCGACTCCGCCTCGATATCGCCCGCGATGAGGCGCATGAGCGTGGTCTTGCCGGCGCCATTGGCACCGACGAGCGCGGCCTTGACTCCCTCGCCGATGCGGAAGCTCACATCATCGAGAAGCACACGCCCGTCGGGCAGCGAATACGTGACGTGCTGGACGTCAATGTGACCCATGGCTGATCAAGCCCCGCGCAGGGATCGGGTCACGGCCTGGCGCGCGGCAAGGCCATCGTCATCGGGATAGCGCACCTCTTCGAGGACGAGCCCGTGGGCGGGCATCACCTGGACGCTCGAATCCCTGATGCCCTGAGCCACCACCTCAGCTGGCCACTCCTGTGGCCTGCGCCCCTCCCCGACGGGGACGAGGAGCCCCACCAGCGCCCGCACCATGGAGTGGCAGAACGCATCCGCGCTCACGTGCATCTCGGCCAAGCCGCCTTCGCCGCGGAGCCACTCAAGAGTCAGCAGGCTTCGAATCGTCGTGCCGCCCTCTCGGGGGCGGCACACGGCCGCGAAGTCACGTTCTCCCAGCAGAGGACCCGCGGCAGCGTTCATGGCGTCCAGGTCCAGCAGCCGAGGATGGAAGAGCACCTCCCGGCGACGCAGGGGATCCCACGCCTGGGAGTCGTCGCAGACGAGGTAGCGATATCGGCGGGAGAGCGCAGAGAATCGCGCGTCGAAGCCCTCGGGGGCCACTTGGATGCGCCGGAGTGCCACGTCTTCGGGCAGCAGGCCGCGCATGCTGCGCGCGAGCCCGGTCAGATCGATTGCGTCATCGCGCCCATCGATGTCGACGTGAGCCACCTGACCCCGCGCGTGCACGCCTGCGTCGGTGCGCCCGGCGCAGGTGACCTGCGGGGCATCTGGCAGCCGGAGTGCGCGCGCCAGGGCCTCCTCGACAACACCCTGGACCGTGCGCAGCCCTGGCTGGCGTGCCCAACCGGAGAAGTTGGTCCCGTCATAGGCGAGGTCTAGCCGCAGTCGCGTCATCGCCCCTCCTCTGGGAAAGCCGGCTCTGGGAAAGCCGGCTCTGGGAAAGCCGGCTCTGGGAATGCCGGCTCTGGGAACGCCGGTCCTACATGCAGGAAGCGGAGACATTCGCACCTGGCGAAGTC
>CAYYZU010000186.1:0-1378 GCA_964476205.1 uncultured Actinomyces sp.
CGTCATCGACACCAATGTGTTGTCCGAGCTCATGCGGCCTAGCCCCGATCCACGGGTCGTCGCCTGGATCAACGGGGTGAAGCCAGGTGAGGCCGCGACCACGGCGATCACCATCGCTGAGATCGATCTGGGACTTCAGCGCCTACCTCGCGGCAAGCGTCGCGCACGACTCGAAGAGATCTTCCAGTTACTGCTCTCCGACATCGCCCGTGAACTACTTCCCTTTGATGGCGAGGCTGCAAGCCACTATGCGCGCATTTCACAATCGCGGGATGCCGCTGGAAGACCCATCGATCAGCTCGACTGCATGATCGCGGCGATCTGCGCATCACGCGCAGCCACGCTGGCAACGCGCAATGAGCGTGACTTCGAAGGCACGGGCATTCGTGTCACGAATCCTTGGACCGCCTAAGTGACTCGCGCCGGCTACCTGACCTTGGGCCAGAAGACCTCGTTGGACTTGATGTCATTCCATGACACATAGCCCGTGAGGCCCTTGGACTTCTTGATGAGACGCGTCCACTTGAAGGAGCCGTCGGCCTGGACCCGAATGTTGGCGACGCCGCCCTTGAAGGCACCCTGGCCGTTGTACTTGATCCAGGGAGTCAACTTCGAACCCGCATCGATTCCGCCGCTGGTGCCGGTCGTGCTCATGCGGTCGTGGCGACCCGCCGGCTTGCGGGTGCCCTGGTTGAGTTCCAGCCAGGGCACGACGAGGATTCCGATGCTGAGGGCGCGCCTCTCGCCAGCAGGGCCGTAGCCCACCGCCTGGAGCACGTGCAGCCCGGGCTTGATCTCGTCGGGCAGTCGCTTGATACCGGAGAAGTTGCCGGCGTCATCCACGCTCACAGTGCCGAGGTCGACGGTCTTCCACGGCGAGGGCTTGCCTGACGTGTCGTCCACCGCCGGATCGAAGAACAGCCCGACGAGGGAGTTGGGCAGGAAGCCGGTGCCGGTCGTGCGTGCATCGCGCTCGGCCTGGAGCACGAGAATGCCGCTGTCGTCGACCGGAAGGGGATCGCCTGCTCCGTTGAGTCCCTCGAGGGTCATCGTCCAGTTCGTATCGACCACGACGATGCCGTCACCGAAGGGGTTCGGCACCACCTCGATGGGCTTCGGAGTCTTGTCCTCCTCGTAGTAGTGCTCGCCGGGCCCGAGCGGCTCGGGGATCGGCTCGGACTTGGGCGCCGGAGCAGACTTCCACTGCGCGTAGAGCGTGAGGTCGCTGGTGAAGCTGTACGTCGCGCCGTTGGCGTAGGCGATACCCGTGCCGTCGGCCTTGGTGTTCCAGCCGGTGAAGGCATAGTCCACGCGGGTGAAGGTGTTGGGCTCGAGCGCCTCGGCACTGCCGGACTTCTGAGGCGCCATCGTGCCTGTG
>CAYYZU010000186.1:1388-1961 GCA_964476205.1 uncultured Actinomyces sp.
GCCTCGAAGGTCAC
This sequence comes from uncultured Actinomyces sp., assembly GCA_964476205.1. Lineage (GTDB taxonomy): Bacteria > Actinomycetota > Actinomycetes > S36-B12 > S36-B12 > Mxb001. Next base: position 1,403 of record CAYYZU010000186.1, read on the forward strand.
GGTCTTCGGGGCGCCGTATACCGCCCACAGCGTCACCGACGCGTTGACCAAGCTGATCCGAGCCCCGGGTATGTAGGCGACGGGGCCGAACTGCGACGTCGCCCAGCCAACGAACACCTGGGAGTCACGCACGAGGCTGCCACCGTCGGCCACGGTGACGCTCGCTCCTGATGCGTACCAGTCGGGGTCGCTCGGGACAGTGCCTGCGGTGTTTCCGTTGCCCTCGTACGTGACGGAGAAACTGCACTTCAGGTTGGCAACATCAACACTGGCTGCGGTGGAGTTCGATGCGAGAGCGCCATCGATCTTGCCGGTGATGCCCGCAGCCGTGCTCGCACTGACGAGCAGGCTGCCTCCTCCTCCGCCGCCACCCGCGCTCTGCATGTTGATGACGCCGGCTCCGCCGCCGCCTCCGGCGTATCCGCCGCCGCCGCCACCGCCGTCGCCACCGCCGCCGCCACCGCCACCGCCGGCGCGGGATCGGGCGGTCCCGGCAGCTTCGCGGACGCTGGGATCGCCGCCGTCGACAAGAACACGGCTGGCGCCCTCGCCGCGCTGG
>CAYYZU010000186.1:1971-4330 GCA_964476205.1 uncultured Actinomyces sp.
GGCGTATCCGCCACCCCCGCCACCGCCGTCGAGGCCGCCCCCGCCCCCGGCTCCGAAGGCAGTGGGTCGCGTCGTCCAGGGCGTCTCGCGGACCATGGGATCTCGGCCGTTGCCACCGCTCGCCCCGAAGCCGCCACCGCCACCACCGCCGGACGAGCGACGGGTGACCGCTGCGTCCATGCCCGGGACTCCGTTGACGCCGCCATCTCCGCCGCTTCTGCCGCGGTCGCCGCCTCGGCCACCGGTGTTCAGCGTGCCGCCGTCTTCGCCCGCTCCGCGGATATCGCCGCCGTTACCGCCACCGGACTTCGTGGACGTCGGGGCGGAGTCGCCGCCCTTGCCGACGCCGGGGCTCGTGGGTGCCGAGTCGTAGTTGGCGCCTCCACCACCGCCACCGGCCACGACGATGGGGTCGCGGGTGGCGCCGAGGGAGATAGCGGAGTAACCGCCCCCACCACCGCCGGCTGATGTTGAGTCATCGACGAAGACGGGTGCGTCCAGGCCGTTGGATCCGACCGTCAGGTAGACCGTCGTCCCAGGTGCCGCCAGGAACGATCCGGCGACGCTGGCGCCGAAACCACCCGGGTTCGGGTTCCCGAACCGGAATCCCTGGTTGCCTGTGCCTCCCTTGCCGCCCTTGACGGTGAAGGGGATGCGCACAGGTCCTGGTTCGGTGCCACCGACGACGGTGCACTGGTAGATGCCGGGCGTAGTGAACTTCGAGCCTGCGGGCCCAAAGGGGATCGCGATGTTGGAGGGCACCGACGGGTTGCCCCAGCCGGCGGGGCTCTGCGCCTCGACCGTGAAGGTGTAGGGCACGCCAGGGGTGAGGCCGGGAACCTTGCAGGAGATGGGCTGCGGAGCCGCCTGGTAAGTGAAGGTGCCCGCGGTTGCACGGTTGCCACCGTTGAACGACACGGACACGGGCACGGTGCCGGTGACGCCGGCGGGTGCGCGCACGGTCCAGGTGTTGGGCCCCACCTTGGTCGCGAGCCCTGCGCCGCGGCCACCGAAGAAGGCGAAGCTCAAGGTGTTATCTGCGAGTGGGAAGTCGCTCGCCAGGTTCGGGATGTCGAGCGAGATCGTGACCACCGTGCCGGCCTGACCCGCGGTGGTCAGCAGGGTGGGGGTGATCTTCGCGATCACCGAGACCGCGTTCGAGAAGTTGTTGGACACGTAGGCGATGCCCCTGTTGGTGCCCTCCTGGTCGATCGCGACGCCACCTGGGTTCGAACCGACCCTGACCGTGTGAGTGACGGTCTTGGTTGCTTCGTCGACGATGGAAACCGTGCCGGCGTCTCGATTCGTCACGAAGACCTTGTTGCCTGTCTGGTCGACGGCGACGGCCAGGGGGCCGGCGAGCATCGGGATTGTGCCCGTGATCTGGTTGTAGGTGGCGCTGGTGGGATTCGTGTCGATGACCGCGAGTTGGTTGGCGGACGGGGTCGAGACGTAGGCGGCACCACTTGTTTGATTGATATCGATTCCATGGCCACCGGCGCCCAGGTTGATGGGATTGCCGATGTTCTTGCCATTGCGCGCGTTCGCGACCCACACGCTCTTGCCCTGGTTCTGCGCGACGTAGAGGGTCTGCGTGGACTGCCTGAGAGCGATGCCCTGGGGGCCGACGCCCAGCGGGATCGACCTCACGACCGTGTTGACGAATGGATCAATCACGGCCGCGTTGCTAGGACTGACCTGCGTGCCCGCGTTTGCGACGTAAACGGTCCCACCGAAGTCCACTGCCACCGATCGCGGACTGTTGCCCACGTTGGAGATGGTCGTGCTTGCTGGGCGCGTGCCTGTGCCCTGTCCATCGAACACTGAAACGCTGCCGCTGCCGGTGTTTGCCGCGTAGGCGACGCCCTGTCCCTGATCGATCCCGATGGCCGTGGGAGCGCTACCCACCGTGATGGTCGACTTGACGGCCCCCGTGTTGCCATTGATCGTCGAGACCGTATCCGAGCCGGCGTTCGCAACGAAGACCTCGCTATCGCGGTCGTACACGGCGACGCCTTGCGGATTGCGTCCGACGTTGATCCTCTTGATCTCGCCGTAGTTCCACGGTGGGTCGACTGAGCGCGGCGTGGCCGCCGTGCCTGCTCCGCCCTGGCCTCCGGGGGCGTTCACGAGGCAGGTCTTGCCGTCGGGAGACGACGTGACGCGGTATTGGGTCACGGGGTACGTGCCGCTGTTGGCTGGCGGCTCCCACGACACCGTGGCGGACTCATAGCCCGGCTCCGCCTTGGGATTGAGCGGCGGTCCGGGCGGGAAGACGGGGGGCGGCGGGGGTGGAGGAGGCGAAACGAGCTGAACTATTGAGAGGGTCCCACTCCCTGTGTTGGCAACGTAGACCGTG
>CAYYZU010000187.1:0-4327 GCA_964476205.1 uncultured Actinomyces sp.
CCCTGCGGGTCCGCATGGCACACCGAGCCCACAAAGGTGCCGCGCGTGCGCACGAGAGGGTCAGCCACGAGAGCCGCGGCCTGGTGAAGAGTCGGGAAGGTATCGACGATGACGTCGGAGAACTCGAGGTCCTCATGCCGGCATAGTGCACCGATGCGCAGATTGCCGTCCGCATCAATGCGGTGGTAGTCCAGGCCGGCAATGTTGTTGATGTCGACGATGCGCTCAGGTGAGGCGAAGCGCAGCTTGAGCATGGGGATCAGGCTCTGCCCGCCGGCCAGCACCTTGGCCTCACCGTTGCTGCGGTCAAGGATCGCAACTGCCTCAGCGACGGACGCGGGCGCGTCGTAGGCGAAACGTGATGGGTACATGGGGTCCTCTCGCGTGAGATCTCAGGCCTGGCCCTGGGTGTCGCGCACGGCGACGGGCAACGAGTCGGCATCGGGATCGGGGCGTGGCTCCTGGTGAGGGGGCCACGGTCCCTGGACGGGCTGCCCTGCCACCTTGAGGAACTCGACGAACTGGGGCCACGCCCACACCGTGGGACTGTCGCCTTCCTTCGGGGAGTTCTCGATGAGGGCATACAGGCGCGGATTGCCGCGCTCCTGACCGGTGGATTCCACAGCCATGTGACTTTCCTCTCCCGAGACGAAGTCGATTCGGGCAAAGTACACCTCTAGAGGAGTCGCGCAACCCGGGAACAACTTAACCGGGGCCGGTCGGCACGAATAGGGGACGCGTGGTGCAGGAGGGACGAGCGACTTAGTCGGCGCGCTCGTCCAGGATCTCGGCAACGATCGCCACGGCTACCTCCGCTGGCGTTCGCCCTCCGAGGGGCAGCCCGGCCGGACCGTGCACGCGAGTCAGGTCGGTGACGTCACGGTAGGCGAGCCAGTCCGCGCGCGCCTGCTGCATGGCCGGGGAGCCCAGCGCCCCGATGTAGCCCGCATCTCCCTCCAGCGCCGCGAGGAGGCAGCGGCTGGAGGTCTCCACGTCGTGCCCCATGACGACGATGGCGTCGAGCTCCGAGAGGCTCGCGGCGAGCCCGGCGACCATCTCGGGGCGCGTCTCAGCGGCCACCTGCCAGCCGAGGAGGCGTCCCTGGGTCTCGAGGGCCTCGGCGAAGGGGCCCCCGCCCGCGATCACCAGGCGCGGGATGGGGGCGAAGACCGTGCGCACGATGCCCGCCTCAGTCTCGGTGGCCGGGTCGCCTGCCCGGAGCATGTCGGCCAGGCGCCCGTCGGCTGACTCGGACGTCGCCACATCGAGGGAGGTCACCTCGCCCTCATGAACCTCCGCGAGGATGCCCACCGGCCGATGGGCGAGCAGGACCGGCCAGATATCGGACGGCAGCTGTTCGGCCGGGACGACGATGAACTCCACGGGCGTGCCCGCGGGCAGGCCGCACAGCGGCGCCTCGATCTCCGTGACCTCATGAGCGATCCGTCGCCCCGTGCTCAGGCGCCGCGCGGCCACGTCGGCCAGGAGGCCATCGAAGGCCCCCTCGGCCAGACGCCCCACGCGCCCGCCGCCCGGGGTGAAGGCGACGGCCTGGTTGGAGGCGGTCGGAGTGATCATCCAGGCGACGTCGGCACGCGTGCCCGATCGCGCGCAGGCGGACACACTCAAGGCGACGTCGTACACGGCCGGGAGTCTACGTCGCCCGCACGGACCTCACCACACGCGAGAAGCCAGGGCACGCCCCACTGCGTGCATGCGCTCGTAGGCGGTGTCGACACCGTCGTCGTCCGGCTCCCACGTCGCGATCGCGGCGTAGGAGAGCGAATCGGAATCGCTCCACGCGACGCCCATGTCCGCCCGCGCTCCGGTGTCGGCGCCGGTCTTGCTCCACAGGCGCGGGCGCCCATCCGCATGTGCCAGGGGGTCGAGTCGGAACGGCGCGGCCACCATGCTGAGGTCGACCCCGGTGAGCAGCCAGTCCTCGACGAGCCGTGCAGCGTCTGCACTGATTCCGTGGGCCGCTCCCCCGCCGGCCGCCACATGGATACGACGCGCCACCTCGGCGAGTTCACGCGCGGTCCCCGATGACAGGGTCGGCGGGTCATCGGACGTTCGTACGTCGCGCACGCGATCGTGCAGCCCGCTGTGGGCACACCCCAGCGCCTTGGCCCGCGCGGCGACAGCATCCAGGCCGACTGCGTCCAGGAGGACGTTTGTGGCCCAGTTGTCGCTCACCGCGGCCACGAGCACGCACGCATCCGCGACGGGCAGCGAGTCCTGGGCCAGGTGCTGCCAGAGCCCCGAGTCCGCCACCGCGAGCCGCGGATCGCGGTAGACCCGGGCGTGAGGATCGAGCCTGCCGTCGACGATGCGCTCGGCTACCTCGCACAGCAGGAAGACCTTGCCCACGCTTGCCGTCGGCTGCACCGTGTCGGATGACTCTTCGTCGACCACGCGGCCATCAGCGTCGAGCACGCAAAAGGACCAGGTCAGCGTCACGCGCGCAGTCTAGGTAGCCGAAGCGCGACCCCCGCGTGACCGGTCAAGGACCGGGGATGCCCTTCACTTCGCGCCCGTGCCCTCCGAGGGTGGAAGGGACGCTCGCGGTACGCGGGTGTCCCTCCGGCTTCATCCGGGGGCCACCGAGCACAGGAGCACTCGTGAAGATTCGTGGATCGATCGCAGCGGCCACCGCCGCTGCCGCGCTGGTCCTTGCCGCGCCGGGGGCGGCCTCAGCGGCCGTCGGCATTGACAACGCCTCGGCGTTCACCTCTAACGGCACTCCGTCGGGCAGTTGGACGTGGGTGCACCAGGACACCGACTCTGCGTCGTGGACCTTCAACATCACCTCGCTGCAGTCCGCGAAGAAGGGCACGGTCTACCTCAACGTTGATGCCCTGGTCTCTAATCGGATTGACGGAGGGTCTGGCTACTCGGCGAGCAGCGTGCGCTTCACAGCGACGTGCGGAGATGCCCGCCAGGTCCTCAAGGTGAAGCTCGTCAATCCCTTCCGCCCCGTCTTCTCGGGCGATTCCCTGGGCATCGGGTGGGGCGCCACCGGGCACAGTTCCGCGCCGCTGCGGCTCACGAAGTTCGACGGCTGCTCGCAGATCACGATCACCACGGGTGGCCCCTACGCCCAGGAGCGAGCCATCGGATTCCGCCAGGCCTCCCTGTCGCTCGGCTACAGCTGAGCGCCACGAACCATCAGCCTCCCGTCACCGATAGGCGAAGTTGCGGGACTCCTTAACGGAGTCCCGCAACTTCGCATGCCGTCAGGACTAGCAGTTCGAATTGTTGGTCGACCCGTCAGGCATGACGGTCTTGCAGTATTGGGCATTCGTGAAGACGGCTCCCGTCGTCACCGCTCCCGACAGGTTGGCCCCGTAGAGATACGCACCGGAGAGATTCGCATTCGTCAGATTTGCGTTCTTCATTGCCGCGTAGCCAAGCTGTGTGAGGGACAGATCTGATCCCGTGAAGTTCGTCCCTGTGAGGGTGGCGAAGGAAAAGTTCGCATCCGCGAAGGTCGCGCTGCTGAGATTCATGTTCGACAGGTCCGTATAGCCGTAATAGCAGCCGGAGTACGACCCACCGGCCTGCACAGGATTGCATCGGCTTCCCGCCCGCCCGAGCGCATGCCGCGGTGTGGCTGCTTGAAAGTCTCCCGCATGGGTTACCCAGGCCTGTGAGTACAACCCGCCCTTCAAGCCTGACTTCTGAGTCGCGGAGAAGCCCAGGCCATCAGCCCCAGCCACTCGGGCCTGCTGACCAGGACTGAGACTGATCGAGTACTGCCGCTGTGGCTGCGTCGCTTTGGCGCTGAGGCTGCGCCGGAGCACCGGCGTCCCGCCACTGCCCGTGAACGCAACCACAGCCATACTGAGCGCGTTCGTACCGCGCTGCTTCAGGTCGCTCTTGTCCCAGCGGATCTTGACGCGCACAGAGCCTTCGTCCGAGAGGCTCGCTCGGACGATCGTGACCCCGGGGTCGGCCTCCTTGGCAAGTGCCGCGCCCAGCGGAATGCACAGGCCTACGGCGGCTAGGGCAATGACAACTGCTCGAGTGCGCATGCGGTCCTCGTCTCCAGGGGCGCGTCTAGGTGCTCAGAGGCGTGGCCGCGCCTGCCGCGGCCACCACACGAGACACGAACATGGTCTGCAGTGTGTCAGCCCTGTGTGAGCATTGCTCACTTTGGACGCCCGGGAATGCCCAGTGGGGGACGGCTCGAGAGCCAGGGAAGCACCCTGGGCCCTCGGGGAAGAGCGGAGAAGGCCCGCGCGTGCGTAGGAACAAAATGTCGGGCTGACAGTGTGCTGGTTCAGGACATCCCGGACTGATGTCTCAGGTCATGGCGGACAGATGT
>CAYYZU010000188.1:0-4315 GCA_964476205.1 uncultured Actinomyces sp.
CACGTCGTCGAGGGTATCGAGACCCAGGAGGTCTTGGACATCCTTCGCGAGCTCGGCTACACCACTTTCCAGGGCTACCTCATCGGGAAACCCACCCCGGTTGCCGGCTTAGTGACGCTTCCGACGAAGGACGTGATGTCATGAGCACGGCGTATCCCCGCCCCGAAAACGATGCAGAGCGAGTGGCCTTCCTCTCCGATCTGTCGTTGCTTGATACGGCGCCTGATGAAAACCTGGATCGCATCACCGAGTTGTGTCGTGAGATTTTCGGTGTGCCGGTGGCGGTGGTCACCCTGGTCACCGACGAGCGTCAGTGGTTCAAGAGCGTCCAGGGTCTGGACGTGTGCGAGACCAGTCGCGACGTGGCGTTCTGCAACTACACGATCCTCACAGATGAGATCTTCGAAGTCGTCGACGCCACAGTGGATCCCCGTTTCACCGACAACCCGCTGGTCGTGGAAGATCCTCACATTCGCTACTACGCCGGCGCACCGCTTATCTACGACGGGATCCGCCTCGGCGCGCTGTGCCTCATCGATTTCGAGTCACGCAAGCCGCTCGACGATACGCAGCAGCACGTCCTGCGGTCGTTGGCCGCGATGGTGATCAGGGAACTGCGCCTGCAGCGGGTCCTGCGCGCAGCAGTGGCATCCATGGCGTCACAGGGTTTGACGCAGGAGAAGTAGACACGTCCGAGGTTCTTCTCGGCGAAGCCTCTCTCACGGACATGATGACAGTGGAGATCTTCGGGGGTGTGCCATGGCGCGCAAGCGCATGAGTGCGCGCTACCTCGGTGCACGCTGGGGTGCCTTCATGGCGTCACGCCAGCGGCTCCTTCAGATTTTCGCGTCCACGGCCCTGCTCGTGATGCTGAGCTACGTCGTCGTGCGGATCGTGGCGACAGCAGCCGGCGCCAACCCGATCTCCTTTGGACTACTCCTCGCTGCGGAGATCCTGGCGTTGATCGCGACTGCGCTCTACGTCTTTGAAACCTGGTCGGTGCCCGAGGTGGAGCACCCGGAGCCGCTCCGACTGACGACTGACATCGTCATTGCGACGTACGACGAGCCACTCACGGTGCTCGAGCCCACCATCGTGGGAAGCCTTCGAGTGCATGGTGTCGACCAGGTCTGGGTGCTTGACGATGGGCGTCGTCAGGAAGTGAAGGAGTATTGCGAGGAGGTGGGTGCGCGCTACGTGACGCGGGACGACAACGCGCACGCGAAGGCCGGCAACATCAACAATGCCCTGCCCCTCTTCACGAGCGAGTTGATCCTGGTCCTCGATGCCGACCATGTGCCGGCCCGCAACATCATCACGGCGATGAGCGGCTACTTCCGAGATCCTCGCGTGGCGCTGGTCCAGAGCCCTCACAATTTCCGCAACCTTGACTCTGCTCAACACCGGACTCCTGAGCGGCATGAGCAGTCGCTCTTCTTTCGCGTCCTGCAGCCGGCTCGGGATCGTCACGAGGCATCGTTTTGGTGCGGGTCGTCTGCGCTCATTCGTGTGAGCGCACTCAGGCAGATCGGGGGTGCCGCGACGGAGACGGTGTCGGAGGATCTCCACACGACGGTGCGGCTGCAGCAGCGCGGTTACCGAGCGAGGTACCACAACGAAGTGCTCGCGACAGGACTCGCGCCACACACCATCGCCGACTTCCTCTTGCAGCGCTATCGCTGGGCCCAGGGGACCGTGCAGGTACTCCTCTCCAGGGAGTCGCCCATCTTCGGCAAGGGCTGGGCCTGGCTGCAGCGTCTCCACTACGTGAACAACCTCATCTACTACCTTCTGCCCTTCCAGCGTCTGGCCTACGTCGCTGTGCTCCTGCTCGTGCTTCTCATGGGCTGGCTGCCGGTGGGCACGGCCTCTCTCGGGTTCCTCCTGCTCATTGCAGTGAGCCTGGTGGCCAGCAATTTGGCATCCACCGGCTTGGCGCGGGGTATGCGCGATGCAACGGAGGGGACGTCGTACACCTGGATCACCGCGGAGACGCACCTGCGGGCGACCATCAATACGGTGCTCGGGATCAGGATCCCTTTCCGGGTGACTCCGAAGTCCCTCAATGCGCTGGGCCTGCGCGAAAAGCTGGTGATCCTGAGGCTTCCACTGATCGTAATCGGCCTTCTGGCAGGGGCGTGGATGCTGCGTGCGGTGCAGCAGGTGTGGGGCTCACTACCCTTCGGCGTGCAGTTGCCGGGTGAGTTGACGTCGTTGGCGTTCGTGGCAGCAACTGCGTTCGTCTTGCTCGAGATTCTCACCATCGCGCCGTCGGTCGTGCGGGAGCTGAGGCGCACACAGAATCGCGCACTGTGGCGCTTCGTGGTGCAGCTCGAGGGCGAAGCGGGTGGGGAGCCGGTAGTGGTCACAGACGTGCACGAATCCGGATTGTCTCTGGGGGGCCCGCACGGCCTGGCGCAGGCTGGAAAGGAACTACAGCTGACCTTAGCGGCGCCTTCGGATGCAGGCCTGCCACCGATCAACGGGATGATGCTGGTGCGGCGGGTGATCGGCAATGGCCCGCACTCGGTGTACGCAGGACCGGTGCGTTGGCTCTCAAGCGGTGACCGTCACGGGATCGTGGACCTCTGCTACGCCCACCTGTCCCACGCTCAGATGACACACAGCACATAGCTTCTGGCTTGATACGTGGGGCTGGCCCGGTCAGACTGCTGGCATGTCCCCTAGGCGCAGCGGCACACCGGCTGCGTCTTGGACGCTGTCCCTAGTCCTTCCTGTTGTCTTCCTCGTCCTCATCCTCGGAGCGGACTACCGGGAGGGTCCGAAGACGGCGTACGTCGGGGTCCTCACTGCGGTGCCCTTCTTCGCGGCAGTGTTCGGCACCCCCGTCATGACCGCCGTGACTGCGGTCATCACGTGGCTGTCTGCGTTCTCCTTTGGCCTGCTCGCTTCGGACGGCAATGTGCCCGCCCAGACTGTGCGCCTAGGCATCATCGCTGTGGCCGGGGTTATTGCCGTGGTCGCGTCGTACGTGCGCCAGCGCCGAGAACTGCAGTTCCAGCAGGCCCGGAGAGAGGCGGACGAGGCCGAGTTCCTCCGAGTCCAGGCAAGTCATGACGACCTCACCGGTCTACTTAACCGGCGCGGCGTCTACGAGCGCTTGGAGTCGGACGACATCCGGGACGGGACCGTTGTCGTCATCGACTGCGACGATTTCAAGGACGTCAATGACTCCCACGGCCACCTGGTCGGCGATGAGTTCCTCAAAGGACTGGCCGGGCGTCTCTCAGGAGCGGTGTCCCGGGACGACGTGATCGCCCGATGGGGTGGCGATGAATTCCTCATCGTCGTGCGCGGATCGTTCGCGGAGGGGTCTGAGGTCGCTGCTCGTGTCGTCCGAGAGGTCACTTCCCGGCCCATGGCGACGGCCGCCGGGATGATCCCCGTTTCCCTGTCAGCGGGAGCTGCTCCCTTGACCGCCTCGGGGGAGCTTGACCAGGCTCTGGGCGCCGCTGATCGTGCGATGTACTCGGCGAAGGCAAGTGGGGCAGGCCAGTTGGTCCTGGACTCCGGTCCCCGCGAGGGTCACCCGAGTTCCTGAGGCCACCCCTCACCCGCGGCGCTAGCGTCGGGGTCTAGGTGCAGAATGGCGCCGTGACCACCCCCAACACCGGTCTCGGCTGGCCTGCGTCACAGGACACCGAGCCTCGCGATGTTTCCCGTGAAACACCTTCGACGGGACTGGGATGGCCCGTTTCACGTGAAACGCAACCCGGTCCTGCCGAGAGGGATCCCTCGTGACCCGTGTGCTCGCGGTGGCCAACCAGAAGGGTGGGGTGGGCAAGACGACCACCACCGTCAACCTGGCTGCTGCCTTGGCAGGGGAGGGCCGGGAGGTCCTCGTCATCGACCTCGATCCCCAAGGAAATGCCTCGACAGCTCTCGGCATGGAGCATCACAGTGGGGTGCTCAGCACCTATGAGGTCCTCACCCAGGACGTGCCCCTGGCCGACATCGTGGCCGAGGCCGTCGAGGGGGACGGGCACCTCTGGGCAGCCCCCGCAACGATCGACCTGGCCGGGGCCGAGATCGAGTTGGTCTCCCTCGTGGCCCGTGAGGGGAGGCTGGACCGAGCGATCCAGAGTTACCTCGCCGAGCACGAAGCCCGCCATGGGCAGGCCCTGGACTACGTGATCATCGACTGCCCCCCCAGCCTGGGCCTGCTCACCCTCAATGCCCTCGTGGCCGCACGCGAGCTGCTCTTGCCCATCCAGTGCGAGTACTACGCCCTCGAAGGTGTGTCCCAGCTCCTGCGGACCGTCGAACTCGTCACCAAGCACCTCAACCCCGACCT
>CAYYZU010000189.1:0-4310 GCA_964476205.1 uncultured Actinomyces sp.
CTGGCCGACGTGGCCGACAGCGGGGCCGCGGCGTCGGGTGCAGGCGGCTCCGGGGCCTCTTCGGGGGTCGGCGTCTCGGGATTCTCCCGGTCAGGGCGCTCGCGCGAGTAGTCCGGCTGCACGACGCCTGCCCCGATGCGTGGCGTCGGCTCGAACCACACCCAGCCGACGCCGGAGAACCACAGTTCCGGCCAGGCATGGGCGTTGCGCGCCTGCACGACGTACTCGCCATCGCCGGTGAGCCGACCACCCGTGAAGCCCACGACGACCCGCGAGGGGATGCCGACGGCGCGCGCCATCAGCGCCATCGTGCCGGCGAACTGCTGGCAGTAGCCGATGCGCTCCTCGAGGAAGGACTCCAGTGGATCGGCGCCGGGAGGAGTGACGACATTCGTGCTGTAGGAGAAGCCGCCGTCCTGCGTGAACCAGTCGACGAGCGCCTCGGCGCGCGCGTAGGGGGTCTGCGCGCCCGCGGTGACCTCGTCGGCCAACGTGGTGAGCTGCGATGAGATGTCTGCCGGGAGCTGAAGGTAGGGAAGGAGCGAATCGGGTGCGCGCTTGCTTGCATCGCGCAGCTCGGCTCGGGTGGGATCGATGTCGTACGCCGCGACGGCGTACTCGGTGTCGCGACTCGATACTCCGACTCCGCCCACGGTGCGCGTCTGCGGATCCCACGTCCAGCGCTCATCGAGCGCGTCGGCGAGGGGGGTAATGGCGGAGCCGGCGTAGGGGATGGGCAGTTGGGCGTTGTCGAGGTCGCTGATGCGGATGTCCCACGTGGACTCGGCGATGTCGGCGACGCCGGGGAGTTCGGGTGGGCCGAGGGGCTCGCTGGCGGGCACGCGTACGGCGGCATCGCTGGCGCGCCAGGTCACTCCGTCGAAGGAGTCCAGGCTCACCAGGCGCAGGTAGCCCGGAGCCTCGCTGTCGGTGCGGTAGCGCAGCACCTCGCGTTCGGGGTTGTCGACAAGATCACGGCGAAGCGACGCGAAGGGGTCCACGCTCACCGGGCCCTCGCCGCCGATACCCGGGCGGTCGCCCGAGGAACTCACCCATACGGGTTCGCTCAGCCCGGGGATGACGGTGGGCAGCAGGAGTGCGGCGAGCACGGCGACGAGCGCCACCTGCACGGCAGCCCCTGCCGCTGCTGCGCGTGGGCGCGGCACGCGCGGATGCGCCCGCGGCCCTGCCTGAGCGGCCGGGCGGCGCGTGAGCAGTGGCCCCCACGCGCGCGCGTCATCGCGGGAGTCGGCCGCGAGGAGCAGCAGCCAACCGATCACCGCGAGGGGGAGCAGCCACCACGGGACCCCGCCGCGGATGACCGCCGCCGGCAGTGCGAAGACGAGCAGCAGGGGAATGCCGGCGAGGGCCGGCAGGCGCAGCGTGACGCCGATCGTGTCGACGGTGAGCGCCACCAGGCCGATGCCGCCGACGGACAGCAGCAGGAGCGTGTCGGTGGTGGGCACGGGGGCGAGAGCCGCCTCAGCCTCGACGAGTGCGAGTCGCGTGAGGTCTTGCAGTTCGCCGAGGGCGACCGGGCCGGGGAAGATGCCGAGCGCTGCCGCCGGCTGAGCGAACATGAGCGTGAGCAGCGTGAGCAGGGCGAGGAGTTGCAGGATCGGCTGCAGGGGCGCGGGCAGTGCCACCGCCCGCGAGAAGGCACCCACGGCGGCCATGAGCAGGATCGCCAGCGCGGTGGGCACGATCCAGCGCCCCGAATCGAAGAGCGGGACCACGCTCAGCGAGGCCGTCATCGTCGCGACGGCCGCGGCGATCGTCGCCGCGGGACGGATGCGCGCCAGGGCCGGGGTCATCGCAGCACCGGATTCATCGCAGCACCGTGAGTGTCGCGTCGTCGATGGCCGACTGCCACGCGGCGGGAATGCTCCCGGGCGCGGCGGTGATCGTCGCGGCGTGCCAGCCCTGCGCGCGCAAGCGACCCAGTGCCTCGGGTGCGTCCAGGCCGTCCAGGCCCCATGCGGTGACGTCGACGACGAAGGCAAGTGAGCGGTGGTGCACGGGCGGCACGCGTCGCAGTGCCGTCTCGGTGCCGGGGATCACGATCACGGAGAGATCGGAGCCGGTGCGCAGTGGCTCGCCGCCGGCCGCACGCACGGACGTCACCGTCGCGAGGGTCTCGAGCACGCGTGCCTGCCCTGCCGCCCCCTCGGCCTGGGCCACGAGGCAGCGCCCGTCGAGCGCCTCGAGTCGGACGGACCAGCCCAAGGACATGAGGTGCGCGCTCACGCTGGCCGCCATGCTCAGGGCGATCTCCAGTGGCGACTGCGCTCCGCCCAGGCCATCGCGCGCGAGATCGACGGTGATGGTGGCGTGGCGGGTCCAGGGCTGCTCCTCCCGGCGTACGAGGAGTTCGTCGCCGTGCGCGGAGGCACGCCAATGGATTCTGCGCAGGTCGTCCCCGGGCCGGTACTCCCGAGGGATGACGTCGTCGTCACCGCCGGAGCTGAGCGCCGACGACGCGCGATCGCCGCGACCGCGCCGGTCGGCATCGACCGAGCCCTCCAGGTCGTGCACGCGCGGGACGACGAGCACGCTCTGTGTCGAGCGGAAGGACCGAGTGAGTCTCACCAGGCCGAAGGGGTCGACGGCCGTGACGGAGAGCGGTCCGATGTCGAAGCGGCCACGCTGGGAGGCATCGAGGGCGAAGGTCGTCGAGCGCGAGCCACCCGCCTCCACATGCTCCAGGACGCGATCGACCGGGGGACCCAGGCGCGGATCGACGTCCTCGCGCAGCAGCAGGGTCGGGGTGCGTCCGCGCGCGAGGTTGGTGACCGTGAGCGTCGCCTGGGCCGTGCTTCCCACGGGCACGTGCGAGGGAGTGATGCTGCGCTCGGCACCCAATCGGAAATGGGTCCGTGATGCCAGCCACGCGGAGATGAGCGGCAGTGCGAGCAGGAGCACGGCGATGCGCAGTACGTCGCGCTGACCGGACAGTGCCGCACCGACGCCGAGGCCGAGGCCAACCGCGATGAGGGCCTTGCCCCGGAAGGTGAGGGCGCCCAGCGCCCGTCTCATGAGCTCGCAGGCAGGGGCACGCGCGTGACGATCTCGGCAACGATGTCCTGCGCGCTCGTGCGCGAGAGGTGAGCGTCGGTCGTGAGCACCAGGCGGTGTGCCAGCACGGGAGTGGCGAGCCGCTGCACATCGTCGGGCAGCACGTGCGCCCGGCCCGCGAGGGCGGCGGATGCCCGTGCGGCGCGCAGCAGGTGGAGAGCGGCCCGGGGTGATGCGCCGAGGCGGACGTGCGGATGCTGGCGGGTGGCGGCTACTAGGTCGACGACGTAGGCATCGATGGAGGGCGCGACGTAGACCTGGCGCACGGCGTCCATCATGTCGCGCACTTCAGCTGCATCGGTCACGGGAGCGAGGGATTCGAGGGGCTCGTCGGCGCCGTGCGACTGGAGCATGCGGATCTCGGACGAGCGATCGGGGTATCCCATGTGGACGCGCGCCATGAAGCGATCGCGCTGGGCTTCCGGCAGCGCGTAGGTGCCCTCCATCTCGGCTGGGTTCTGCGTCGCGATGACCATGAAGGGACGACCGAGGAGGTAGGTGGTGCCGTCGACGGTGACCTGGCCCTCCTCCATGCACTCCAGGAGGGCGGACTGGGTCTTGGGCGAGGCGCGGTTGATCTCGTCTCCGAGCACGATGTTGGCGAAGACGGCGCCGGGCTTGAACTCGAAGTCGCGCGTCTCGCGGTTGAAGACGCTCACCCCGACGACATCGCCGGGCAGGAGGTCCGGAGTGAACTGGATACGGCGGACAGAGCACCCCAGCGCGCGGGCGAGCGACTTGGCCAGCATGGTCTTGCCCACGCCGGGGACGTCCTCGATGAGCAGGTGTCCGCCGGCGAGGAGGACGGTGAGCGCGAGATGAACCGTCTCGGGCTTGCCGGAGATCACCGACTGGACAGCGGTGCCGACGCGAGCGGCGGCCTCGACGGACGTGGTGGAGGCCTCAGAGGTCATGCTCGATTGTCACCCGGAGAGCCCCCGGGGGCCACCCCGGAAGGTGCCCCGGGACGGCTGGGCCTCGCTGCTGACGGCAGGATGACCCCATGGGAACGGTGCATCCCGCCCAATTGGGCCGGTTCTTCGAGGAATACGCGGTCGGCGACACCTACCAGCACCCCTTCGGGCGCACGATCTCCGAGGCGGACTCCACCTGGTTCACGCTGCTCACCTGCAACACCAACCAGAATCACTTCAACGCCCATCTGGCGCAGAGCAACCCCATCACGCAGGGGCGCATCATCGTCAACTCGGGCTTCACCGTGGCGCTGGTGCTCG
>CAYYZU010000190.1:0-4297 GCA_964476205.1 uncultured Actinomyces sp.
GAACGCGAACGAGCGCGCGAGGATCCACGTGAAGCTGGTGTCGGAGGCGGGAGTCGGGACCGTGGCGGCAGGAGTGGCCAAGGCGCACGCCGACGTCATCCTCATCTCGGGTCACGACGGTGGCACCGGAGCCTCCCCGCTCACGTCGCTCAAGCATGCGGGCACGCCCTGGGAGCTGGGCCTTGCGGAGACGCAGCAGACCCTCCTGCTCAATGGACTGCGCGACCGGGTGGTCGTGCAGACAGATGGGCAGTTGAAGACCGGGCGCGACGTCGTCATCGCCGCCCTGCTCGGAGCCGAGGAGTTCGGCTTCGCCACTGCGCCGCTGGTGGTGATGGGCTGCATCATGATGCGGGTCTGTCACCTTGACACCTGTCCCGTGGGCGTGGCCACGCAGAATCCGGAACTGCGCGCCCGCTTCGCCGGTTCGCCGGAGTTCGTCGTGACGTTCTTCGAATTCATCGCGGAGCAGGTGCGCGAGCACCTCGCCGCCATGGGCTTCCGGACCTTGGACGAGGCGATCGGTCGTGTCGATCTGATCGACGCACTGCCCGCCGTCGACCATTGGAAGGCGAGCGGCCTCGATCTCTCGCCCATCCTTCACGACCCTGGTGTGGAAGGGCCGCGTCGCTGCGTGACTTCCCAGGACCACGGACTCGACCGAGCCCTCGATCGCGAGCTCATCGCACTATGCGCGCCGGCGCTCGAGTCGGGCGAGCCCATCCGTGCCCGTCTGCCCATCCGCAATGTCCATCGCACCGTCGGGACCATGCTGGGAGCGGAAGTGACGCGCCGCTACGGAGGGGAAGGCCTGCCCGAGGGGACCATCGATCTCACCTTCGTCGGATCCGCGGGGCAGTCCTTCGGCGCCTTCCTGCCGAAGGGCATCACGCTGAGGCTCGAGGGCGACAGCAATGACTACGTGGGCAAGGGACTCTCGGGTGGTTGCGTGGTCGTGCGCCCGGATCACGCCGCGACCTTCGCCGCTGAGGACAACATCATCGCCGGAAACGTCATCGGCTACGGCGCTACGTCCGGGCACGTGTTCATCCGCGGTGTCGTGGGCGAGCGCTTCGCCGTACGCAACTCGGGTGCAACGCTCGTCGTCGAGGGCGTCGGTGATCACGCCTGCGAGTACATGACGGGCGGCCGCGTGATGATCCTCGGGCCGACGGGACGCAACCTTGCCGCAGGCATGTCGGGGGGAGTGGCGTACGTGCTCGATCTCGACGCCAATCGCGTCAACCCCGAGCTCGTCGACCTGGAGCCGCTCTCGCCGGAGCATGATCAGATCGTGCGCGACCTCCTTGCGCGCCATCGCGACGAGACCGGATCGGATGTGGCGCGCCGACTTCTCGAAGACGACGATCTTGGACGCTTCACGCTCGTGATGCCTCGCGACTACCGTCGCGCGCTCGAAGCCCAGCGCCGGGCAACCCTCGAGGGTCGCGATCCGGCCGATGCAGTGATGGAGGCCTCCCGTGGCTGATCCCCGTGGTTTCCTCACCACGTCACGAGAGACACCGAGTCGACGACCCGTCGATGTGCGGATACTCGATTGGCACGAGGTCTACGAGCCCTTCGCACCCGAGCGCCTGCGTGACCAGGCGGGTCGCTGCATGGACTGCGGCATTCCCTTCTGCCACAACGGGTGCCCTCTCGGCAATCTCATCCCCGAGTGGAACGACCTCGTATGGCGCGACGATTGGCGCGCGGCCTCCGAGCGCCTGCACGCGACCAACAACTTCCCGGAGTTCACCGGGCGGCTGTGTCCCGCTCCATGCGAGACCGCCTGCGTCCTCGGCATCAACTCAGATGCCGTCACGATCAAGCAGGTCGAGGTGTCCATCATCGATCGCGCCTGGGATTCCGGCTGGGTGCAGCCCCAGCCCGCGGAGATGTCGACCGGCAAGGCCGTTGCCGTCGTGGGGTCCGGACCTGCTGGGCTCGCGGCTGCTCAGCAACTGGCCCGGGCGGGACACACGGTCGTGGTCTACGAGCGCGCGGACCGTATCGGCGGGCTGCTGCGCTACGGCATTCCTGAGTTCAAGATGGAGAAGTCACACCTGGACCGGCGCCTCCGACAGATGGCGCAGGAGGGCGTGAAGTTCCGCCCGGGCGTCGAGGTCGGAGTGGACGTGACCATGGCCGAACTCCGCAAGCGCTACGACGCCATCGTGCTGGCCATCGGTGCCACGCAGTGGCGCGACCTGCCCATCCCCGGCCGTGACCTGGCCGGAGTCCACCAGGCCATGGAGTACCTCCCCGGCGCCAATCGGGTGCAGGAGGGCGACATCGATATCGCCCCACTGGACGCGGCCGGCAAGCACGTCGTCATCATCGGCGGGGGGGATACGGGAGCCGACTGCCTCGGCACGGCCCACCGGCAGGGTGCGGCGTCTGTCACGCAGCTCGAGATCCTGCCGGTCCCGCCCGATGCTCGACCCCATGGTCAGCCGTGGCCGACGTACCCGATGACGTACCGGGTATCGAGTGCCCACGAGGAGGGCGGCGAGCGCGTCTTCGCCGTGTCGACGGAGGAGTTCGTCGGAGCCTCGGGGGTCCTGGAGGGACTGCGCATCGTCGAAGTCGACTGGCAGGACGGTCGTCCTGTGCCCGTAGAGGGAAGTGCGCGCGTGCTGCCCGCGGATCTGGTCTTCCTTGCCATGGGCTTCACGGGCCCGGAGACGGCGATCATGCAGGACGAGCTCGCGGTCGAGGTGGATGCCCGTGGAGCGCTCGTGCGCGGGGACGACTACTCGACCTCCGTCGATGGTCTCTTCGTTGCGGGCGATGCAGGCCGCGGACAGTCGCTCATCGTCTGGGCGATCGCCGAGGGGCGGGCGGCAGCGGCGTCCGTGGATCGCTACCTGACCGGGAAGACGAACCTCCCCTCGCCGATCCCCGCCTCGGCGCGACCCCTTACGGTGTAGACCACCGCTTTCCGACCAGACGTCCCCCCGAGGAGAAGCATGCGCCGCGCGAAGATCGTCGCGACCCTTGGGCCCGCGACGAGTTCTTACGACGCGATCCTCGGACTCGTCGATGCGGGCATGGACGTCGCGCGCCTCAATCTGAGTCACGGCACCTATGCCGACCACAGTGCCGTCTACGACAGCGTGCGCAGGGCGAGCGACGCGTCGGGGCGCGCCATCGGGATCCTCGTGGATCTCCAGGGACCCAAGATCCGCCTGGGCAGATTCGCCTCCGGTCCGGTCCTGCTGAGCGTGGGTGACACCTTCACGGTGACCACCGAGGACGTTCCGGGGGATGTGGAATGCGTCTCGACGACCTACTCCGGCCTTCCAGGCGACGTGAACGCCGGTGACACCATCCTCATCGACGACGGTCGCGTGGCTCTCGAGGTGACCGCAGTGGAAGGTCCCCGTGTCATCACGCGTGTGGTCGAAGGCGGACGCGTCTCGGACAACAAGGGACTCAATCTCCCGGGCGTCGCCGTCAGCGTGCCGGCCATGTCGGAGAAGGACATCGACGACCTGCGCTGGGCCCTGCGCGCGGGCGCGGACCTCATCGCGCTCTCCTTCGTGCGCTCGGCAGCCGATATCGCGGATGTGCACCGGGTCATGGACGAGGAAGGGGTCCGCGTCCCCGTCCTCGCCAAGGTCGAAAAGCCCCAGGCCGTCGACAATCTCGCCGAGATCGTTGCGACCTTCGACGGAATCATGGTCGCTCGCGGCGACCTCGGCGTCGAGCTGCCCCTCGAGGCCGTGCCCCTCGTCCAGAAGCGCGCCATCGAGTTGTGCCGCGTGGCAGCCAAGCCCGTCATCGTGGCCACCCAGATGCTGGACTCCATGGCCACCGCCACGCGGCCCACGCGAGCCGAGGCCAGTGACGTGGCCAATGCTGTGCTCGATGGCGCGGATGCGCTCATGCTGTCGGGGGAGACCAGCGTGGGCCAGCACCCTGCGCACGCTGTCGCCACGATGGCCCGGATCATCGCCCATGTCGAGGACAACGCCCTCGACCGGCTCACGCCCCTCCCCGCGGATCCCCCCGGCTCGACGGCACGGGCGCTGACCAAGGCGGCTGTCGACGTCGCCGGCGCCGTGAGCGCCGCGAGTCTCATCCCCTTCACCGAGACCGGGTCGTCTGCCCGCCTGATCGCCCGTTGGCGAGCGCCGGCTCCCATCCTGGCCTTCACGCCCAACCCCCGCGTGCGCAGTCAGCTGGCGCTCGTGTGGGGCGTGGAGACCTTCCTCGTGCCGCCGGTGGTGCACACCGACGACATGGTGGTGCAGGTGGACCGGGCCCTGCTCGACATCGGCCGGGTCACCTA
>CAYYZU010000191.1:0-4287 GCA_964476205.1 uncultured Actinomyces sp.
GGGCAGACGGCGGCGCAGTGCGGGATTTGGGCATCATCCGTCACCGTCGGTCGTTCTACTGTGGTGTACGACCAGGTTGAAAGCTATGGTTCCTATGCCGGCCTGGGAAGCATTGGCCTCAGCTATAACCAGTCGACCGGAGTCTTCTCAGGGACGATCAGCTCGTCAGCCGTGGGTCAGGAGGTCTGGCTCACGGTCAGTTACTCGAATGGCGGTGGCGGATGGGTGTACCGCACCTCCTTTCGCTTCAAGGTTGGCGAGCCGCAGACGCTTGAGTGGAGCCCCGCGTCAGTCATCTACTCCTATCCGTACACGCCTTCCCCAGCCGCGGTGACGTCACCGACGGCGGGCACCGGAGCCATCACCTACCGCAAGGCTCTGTACGCCGACTACCTCAGCGACTGCAGCGTGGATGCGGCCACGGGCAAGATCACGTACTGGAGCAGGGCCGGTGAGTGCCCCATCATCGCCAAGGCTGCGGCCGTTGGCAGTTTGAGTGCGAGTGAGGTATCTCGCACCATCGTCATTGCCGGCGCGTCCAGCGCTACCAGCGTGTCGCCTTCTTCCGGCTCGGCTGCTGGCGGCACCACCGTGACGATCACCGGCACCAACTTCTACGGTGTCTCGAGCGTCACCTTCGATGGTGTCGCAGCGACGAGCTTCACGGTCAATGGACCGACGCAGATTTCCGTCGTCGTGCCTACAGCGGTGCGGACCGGCAGCATCAGCGTGATCGTGAGCAATGGTGCAGGTGCGGCCGGCTCCACGAGCTACACCTACAACCAGGCGGCGCAGACGGTGACGTGGAGTCCCGCGACGGCGCTGAAGTATGGACAGTCACCCGCGACCCCGACCCCGGCGACCGCCCCCGGGGGCGCTATCAGCTACGCCAACTTGACGGCGAACTACACGGGCACGGACTATCCCAAGAGCAACTGCTCCGTGGATCCCCTCACCGGCAGAATCGGCTATTCCATCTTGGGCATCTGCGTGGTGGAGGCCAAAGCTGCGGCCACCACCATCTACCTGGCCGGGTCGACAACGCGGAGTTTCATCATCGGCAAGGGTGACCAGGTCATCTCCTGGGATCCCCGAGCGCCGTTCCGGCCGGGCTACTCACCTGCAAACCTGGCAGCGGCCTCGGCACTCGGTGGGGCCGCCCTGAGCTATTCCAAGGTGAGCACGACCATGACGAGTTGTTCCATCGACTCCTCGACGCGCGCGCTGAGCTACTCCGGCACCGGCGACTGCATCATTCGCGTCTCGACACCCGCAGTCGACTACTACCTGGCGGGGAGCAAGGACTTCACCTTCAAGTCGCGGGAAGTCCAGTCGGTCTCCTTGTCCGCTCCGAGCAGCCGTCAAGCAGGTTCCACTACTGGACTCACCGTCTCGGGCGCCCTGGGCACGGGAGCGCAGTCATTCGCCGTCACCAGCGGGGCAGCATCGTGTTCCATCAGCGGTGACGTGCTCACCGCCATCGGTGTGGGGTCCTGCGAGATTGTTGCCACCGTCGCCGAGGACTCGACGTATGCATCCGCCACCAGCGCCCCTGTGACGGTGACAGTCACCCGAGCCCCGCAGGCCATTGCCATGTCCGGCTCTACCCCGGCATCCGCGGTTGCGGGGTCGTCGACCTCGCTGACAGCGACGGGCTACTCCGGGACCGGTGCGCGCACGTTCTCCATCGCGAGCGGATCGACGTACTGCGCAATCTCCGGCGGAAACCTGGTTGCGCTGGCGGCGGGCACCTGCACGGTGCGGGTGAGCATCGCCGAAGACTCGGCCTATGCGTCCGCGACCAGCGCGCCGGTGAGCATCGAGGTCACACTTGCTCCCCGCACCTTGACCCTGTCCGTTCCTGCATCGATGTCGGCCAACCAGTCGACCACGTTGTCGCTGACCGGTGCAGCAGGCACCGCCCCGGTTGTCTACACGATCGTGACGGGTGGCGGTTCGTGTCAGTTGTCGGGGGACACGCTGACCGCGACAGCCGTGGGCTCCTGCACACTGCAGGCATCCCAGGTCGATGACACGGTCTATGCCGCCGCAATCTCGCCGGTCGTGACTGTCAACGTCTTGCGTGCGACCCAGGTCATCATGTGGTCGCCGACGACCGCCGTCACTGTCCCGCAGTCACCCGTGACTCCGACGCCCGCGTCCGCGCTCGGGTCTCTGGCGGTGGCGTATGCCGTGATCGCGGACAACGCCACCGGATGCACCGTCAACGCCACGACGGGCCAACTCTCCTACGTCGCCCCGGGGACATGCACCGTGCGCGCGAGCGCTCTGGTGACCGATGTCTACGAGGCGGGCAGCGCAGACGTCACGTTCACCATCACCAAGGCTCCATCGGGTATCGCTTGGACGACCGGCTCGTCGACGATCGTCGCCACCGCGAGTCCTCTGCTCCTCCCGGCGGCGACGATCAACGGCGGAGGGAATCTCGCCTACGTCGTCTCCGCGGCCGGCACGACCGGCTGCGCCGTCACGGGCATCCGCACCCTGGAGTTCACGGGGGCTGGCACCTGTGAGTTGACGGCCTCCGTCCCGGGCGATGACAGCTACCTCCCGGGCACCGTCTCGCGCGTCTTCACGATCAACCGAGACGTGCAACCGCTCACCTGGAGCCCGTCAGTGACGTCCGCGACCATGGCCGACGACACCTTCGCTTTCGGTGGTGCGTCGACAGCAGTGGGTGGCGGTGTGATCACCTACACAGCGGCACCGGGCACCGCCGGCTGCTCGATTCCGGATCCGGCACGCCCAGTCCTGCACTTCACATCAGTGGGTACCTGCACCGTGTCGACGACCGCTGCGCTGACCCCGATCTATGAGTCGGAGACGATCGCCCGGACGTTCTCGGTTGTGCTCGCAACGCCCACGATGTCGTGGACTCCTTCGACAGCCATCGAGCTGCTCGACAGCCCCCATCTGCCGACAGTCATGCCGACGACCACGAGCGATGACACCGTCGCGTATGCCGTCGTGGGTGGGACGTCTGATTGTGCGGTCAACCCCTCGACCGGTGTACTTTCATTTACCACTCTCGGCACCTGTCAGGTCACCGGAGCGACCAGCGTCACCTCGCGATACGCCGCAGGCTCGGTGGCGGTGACCTTCATCATCGGTCGCGCCATACGACCCATCACCCTCGTGGCGACGCCAGCGAGCATCACCGTGGGGGAGTCTTCGCGCCTGTCCACGACGGGGATCCTCAGTACCGGCGCGGTGAGCTACTCCATCACCGCAGGCACCGGCTGCACCCTCGCGGGCGGCGAACTGACGGGCAGTGCCCCGGCTACCTGCGCCGTGAGAGTCGATGTAGCGGAGGATGACACCTACGTCGCCGCGAGTGCGAACGTGATCGTTTCCGTCACAGCCGCCCCGGTCCCCCCGCGTCCTCCCGGGCCGACTCCGCCACCGGGTCCGGTCGATCCGGGCGAGCCGTTGCCCCGCGCGCTCGATCCCATCCTGCAAGCCGCGCAGACGCCTCCGGGAGACGTCCTCGTCAGTGTCGGCGGTGAGGAAGTGCGCGTACGTGTGGTGCCGCATCATGATCGCCGGGGCATCGAGATCATCAGCGACGACTGGTCTGTCGATGTCGTCTCCGTGGGGCCCGACGGCGAGCCGGTGGCGCTCGAGCCAGATGGCACCTTGACCGTCACCCCGGGTGGTGTCCTCGACATCTCAGGACGCGGCTTCGAATCCACGGCGCAGGTGCGCACGTATCTGTTGTCCGGGCCGACGACACTGGGCGCGCTCATGACGGATCGTGCAGGCGGCTTTGAGGGCAGCCTGCCTGTGTCGGTAGCCATGACTCCTGGGGCCGATGCGTTGCAGATAAACGGCTTCACTCCCGACCGCGAGGTGCGAAGCGTCACCGTCGGAGTCAGCGTCCTGCCTGCGGTCAGGCAAGGAGAGGCTCGTACGAAGGTGACGTTCGCAGACAACTCAGCGCGCCTCACACGCATGGCAAAGAAGCGACTCAAGGTGATGATGGTCTTGCTGGCTTCTCGTCAGCACGTGCACACGACGATCACCGGGGCGTTCTTCGCGCGCAAGGGTGACCGCGGTAGGGCCCTCGCAAAGGCGCGCGGCGCGAAGGTCTACCGCTACCTCGGGACGCTGGGGCTCGAGGGGTCGGTGTCGTTGTCCACTAAGTCGACCAGAGCCGGCGACTCTTCGCGAGGTCGGCGCGTAGTGGTTCGTACCTCTTACACGGTGACGGACGAACCCATCACGCGATAAGGGAACCACTTGCCCACGGGAAGTCAGTCGAGGAAA
>CAYYZU010000192.1:0-4253 GCA_964476205.1 uncultured Actinomyces sp.
AATGTGCTCACGACCCTCACGCCACCGGCGGGCAAGGACCGCCAGTTCCACTCTGCGCCGACAACAGCGCACCAGGCGTCCATGATCGCAGTACCCGATCCCGGCACCAGCTCACCGCGCGGCAACCCTCGCCCGTCGTCGGAGACAGTCAACGAAAGGTCTCCGGACCTGGGCATGGCCAGGGCTACGTCAACCCGTGACGCATTCCCGTGGGAGGCGGCGTTCAAGAGAGCCTGTTCCGTGACGCGATAGATCGCGGTGAGTAGGTCCCGGGAGGCACCCCCGCCCATGAGCAGCGACCTGGCCTTCTCGTCGAAGGTCACCCGAACGCTCATGACCGGCTCCCAGGACTCGGCCAGGTCCGCCAGCGCAGTATCGAGCCCGACGGATCCGAAGGCAGGGCTCAGCCGCCGACTTGCGGAGCGCACCTCTGACGACCGAATGCGCTCGATCTCGGAGATGGCCTTCTCGAGACGCTCCCGCGTCGCCGGATCCGCGCCCTCTACACCGTTGCGCAGCTCAAACGCCACGACGAGGAGGTCGGCCTGCACCCGGTCGTGTAGGAACTCCGCGACCCCGCGACGAGCGCGCTCATCGGCCTCGACAACGAGCTGCTGCTGGGTCTTCACCGTCTCCAGCGCAGCTGTCGCCACAGCGGTCTGTCGCGCAGAGCGCACGGTGAGCGCACCCGCGAGGGACTGCGCGAATGTGATCGCAATGAAGGCGCGGATTGTCGTCGGGACGATCCCGACCGCCGACAGCGACGGCGTTGACAGGAAGATCGGCGAGAGGATGTAGACACGCGCCAGCCCACCGGCGAGAGCAGCAATGAGCATCGCTAGCAGATAGGGCCCGCGCGCGGGACTGCCGAACTGGTCCTTGCGCAGGTAGCGACTCGCAACGGCGAGCACGATCGCCGAGGCAGCGGCAGCCGCAACGGCATTGCCGACAACGGCCACGACGTCGACCGGGTTGACCGCACTCTCGCCGTACTCGCCGATGATCGACGGGGTGAACTGCGCGGGCAGATCCACGCACGAGTAGCGGCACCTACTCAGGGTCCCAAGCAGGGAGACCTGCACGTTCTGCAGCAGGATCAGCAGGAAGACTGCCCCGAAGACGACCCACGGGAAGAAGGGCCACGGGCCGAGGAATGCCCTCACGACACCGCGACCGAAGCGCGCCCAACGGCTCTCCATAGCTAGCGCTGACCGTACTCGCGTGTCTCACGCACGTAGCGAAGGACAGCAAGCGTGCGCAGATCCGCTCCTTCGGGGGGCTCGGGCACGAGCACCTGGTACGCGCGTGACAGTTCCTGTCGTACCACGCCGTGCGTGAGATCCAGTCGCTTGGCGATCGTGGGTGCATCAAGGCCCTCTGCGGCCAGCGCCATGATGTCGCGCTGGCGCGCCGTCAACTGAGCAACAGCGGGCTGCTGATCGCTCACCTGTCCCTTGACCATGAGCGGATCGACGACATTGAGCCCCCGCGCCGTGGAATGCAGGACGTCGCTCAGGTAGTTCGGGTGCAGATCGGCACGCTTCAGAATGTAGGACCACCCCTGCCGCTGGTCCTCGGCGAAGCGGGTGAGGAAGGTCGGCACCTGGTACTGCGACAGGATCACGACCCCAATGCTTGGACGCTGCTCGCGCAGCGCGATGCCCAGCTCGATCCCGGAGAGGTTGTCCTCCCCCAACGACAGGTCAAGCAGCGCAACGTCGAAGTCCGTGGACTCCGCCGCCGCGAGCGCCTCGCTGGGCGAGCCCGCGGTCACGACGATCTCGAGGTCCTGGCGACTGCCGAGGATCGCCGTGAGGATGCCCCGGAGCGCGGGGTCGTCCTCGACGTAGAGGACCCGCAGCGCCGAGGACATCCCCCGATCCCAGCACATACCCTCCGGGCGGGCCAGCAGCCTCAGACAGGTGTTCGCGGCCCGGTGCTGCCGCGAGCGATGAGGCGGGTCTCCACCTGTCGGTGCACGGACGGCCCATCGGGATGGGCGATGCGCTGCATGAGCAGATCCGCGGCGGACCGCCCCATGTCGGCAAGAGGCTGGGCGACCGTCGTGAGATCGAGGGAGTCGAGTAGGCGCATGCCGTCGTACCCCACCACCGAGATGTCCTCCGGCACTCGCAGACCGCGCGCGCGCAGTGCGGCCAGTGCACCGATGGCGGCGAGATCGTTGGCGACAACCAGGGCCGTGGCACCGGCGTCGACGGCTCGCTCGGCCCCCGCGTGACCGCCGCTCTCGGAGAACGCGCCCTCGACGACGACGGACCGCAGGCCGTGCCGGGCCATCGCTCGGTCATAGCCCACGCGCCGCTCTCGCGCGATGCGGTTGTCACCGCCTGAGATGTGCACGATCGACGTGTGGCCGAGCCCGACGAGATGATCGACGGCGAGCTCCGCGCCTGAGACGTCGTCACCGGCCACCGAGTCCAGGCCGGTGATGCCGTCAGTACGCCACGTGACGACCACGGTGGGCACCTCGGAAGCGATCGCCGCAAGGTCATCGTCCGCGAGACGATGCGCGATGAGCACGAGCCCCTCCACACGAGACTCCAGCAGCCGGGTGATCTCCGTGCGCTCCACCCGCGGATCGGCATTGCCGGTGACAAGGAGCGTGGAGAAGTCGTGGGCGCGCACTCCCTCCTGCACCCCGTCGAGGATCTCGGCGAAGACCGGGTTGTGCAGGTCGAGGATGTGCACTCCCACCGTGTGCGTGCGCTGACGCACCAGGCTGCTCGCCGTCCGATTGGGCCGGTAGCCGAGCTCATCGGCGGCGGCGAGGATCGCAGCACGACTGGCCTCGGCGACCTTGGGTGAGCCCTGGAGCGCGAGCGACGCCAGTGACTTCGAGACGCCCGCGCGCGCCGCGACGTCGTGCAGGGTCGGGCGACGCCCCGCTGTCGCCGTCATCCGACCTCCGCAACGTCGACCACGCGCTGCTCGCGCGCAGACAGATCGCACGCGATGGCCAGAGCGAGCGCTGCGCGCGCCTCCGCCGGCGTGCACGGGTTGTCGCGCTCGCCACGGACGAGGTCGACGTAAGCGCTCGTCTCCGCGGTGAACGCCGGGCGGAAGCGATCCATGAAGCCAGCGAACGGCTGGATGACCCCCCGCGGGAGGTCGCCGAGGAACTCGCCGAGGAGCTCCGGCGACTGGTCGACCGGCTCGGCCTCAGCCGCGTGGAGCGGAGTGCGCGGCACGAGACCGGCCGACATCGAGTCGAGCGAGCCGAATGCCTCCATGCGGATGTCATGGCCCACGGGATCATGTCGGGTGCCGCTCACGAGGACGGGTACGCCGTCGCGCGTGGTGAGCGTCGCCGTGACGACGTCGAAGTCGTCGGCTGCGGAGTAGTCGGGGTGATGGCGCACGGTGCCGGTCGCGTAGACCGAAGCGATCTCGGAGCCGGTCAGCCACCGGGCGAGATCGAGGTCGTGCACGAGCATGTCGCGGAAGGTGCCGCCGCTCCCGGCGATGAATTCGGGCGTGCCCGGGGCGATGTCATGGGCGGTGAGCGTGAGCGAGTACAGGACGCCGAGACGCCCTGACGCGATGGCCTCCTTGATGCGGCGGATGCCGACATCGAAGCGGCGCTGGAAGCCGATCTGCATGTGATCGGTCACCGCGATGAGCTCATCGCACTCCTCGAGCGTCATCGCCAGCGGCTTCTCGACGAGGAGTGGCCTGCCGCGGGAGGCCAGCGCACCGATGAGCTCCGCGTGCGTGTCCGTGGCGGTCGTCACGGCGTACCCGTCGGCGTCGGGCCACTCACCCCAGGCGGCGGTGGTCACGCGCGGACCGGACGGCACGGCATCGAGGCGAGCCGCCAGCTCGGCGGCGCGCTCGGGGCGGCGATTGGCGATGACGACCTCGTCCACGCGTCCGTCGGCGACGAGATCCTCGGCCCGGATGACGCCCATCCGCCCTGCCCCGATCACGACGATCCGCATGTCCGCTCCCCTCGCTGGAACTCTGCCCGGAAGGCGCCACCCGGCGACCGATTCCGGGCGGAGAACCCGGGGCCGGGCCGGTTGCCCCGCCGAAGGGAGTGTGCCACGATTTGCCTCAGAATTGGAACGTTCCAATTCCCACGGTGGGCAGCGGTCCGCCGCGCCTGAGCCCACCCCGGGAGCACCATGTCCACCTTCCTCGACCGCGTCGCCTCCGCCCCCTTCGCGGGCCGCCTCTGCGAGGTCCCGGGCCCGGGGGCGATGTTTTCCAAGCCGCGCGTGCTCACCGAGATG
>CAYYZU010000193.1:0-4249 GCA_964476205.1 uncultured Actinomyces sp.
CGCGCAAGCGCACTGCCAAGAAGGCCGCGCCGAAGAAGGCCGCCCGCAAGGCACCCGCGCGCAAGCGCGTTGCCAAGAAGGCCGCGCCGAAGAAGGCCGCAGCCAAGAAGGTCGCTCGCAAGGCGCCCGCGCGCAAGCGCACCGCCAAGCGGGCTCCCGCGCGCAAGCGCTAGACCTCACAAGCACGAAGGCCCGCACCTAACGGTGCGGGCCTTCGTGCTTTTTCGATCCAGGTGCCGGGCGTCAGTCGTCCTCGGCGTCCCAGGCTTCAGTCCGGGCGTGTGCGCGCTCGAGCGCAGACTCGGCCTCAGCGCGGGTGGCGTAAGGCCCCATGCGCTCGGAGTTGGGGTCTCCCTGTCCCTGCTCCACCTTCTGGGTGCGCAGGTTGTACCACCACAGGTCCTCACCATCGAGTCCCAGATCCACGTCGACTCCCTCCCTCGCGCCTCCCGTGGCGCGGGCACTCCCACCCTAGCGGCGCGGGCAGATCGGGTGCTGCGCACCTAGACTCCCGGCATGACCGTCACTCGGGAACCACTCGTCCCCGGCGTCCAGTCCCCCCGGCGCAGCGTGCCGGCCCACATCGCCCGACCCGAGTACGTCGATCGCCCGGCGCCCGAGAGGTTCGTCGGGTCGGAGATCAAGGACCCCGACACCATCGAGCGCATGCGGGTGGCGGGCCGGATCGCAGGCCAGGCACTGGCAGAGGTCGGTCGCGCGGTCACCCCCGGGGTCACGACCGACGAACTGGACCGGATCGGCCATGAGTTCCTCCTGGACCACGGCGCCTACCCCTCCACCCTGGGCTACCGGGGCTTCCCCAAGTCGCTGTGCACCTCCCTCAATGAAGTGATCTGCCACGGGATCCCCGACTCCACGGTCCTTATCGAGGGCGATATCTGCAACATCGACATCACTGCCTTCATCGGCGGCGTCCATGGAGACACCAACGCCACCTTCCTCGTCGGCGAGGTGAGCGAGGAGGCCCGGCTGCTCGTCGAGCGCACCCACGAGGCCACGATGCGCGCCATCAAGGCGGTAGCACCCGGTCGTCCCATCAGCGTCATCGGCCGCGTCATCGAGAGCTACGCCAAGCGCTTCGACTACGGCGTCGTGCGCGACTTCACCGGTCACGGCATCGGCACGGCATTCCACAGCGGACTGGTCATCCCTCACTACGACGAGCCGCGCTACGACACCGTCATGGAGCCGGGCATGACGTTCACCATCGAGCCCATGATCACGCTCGGGACCTACGACTACGAGATCTGGGATGACAACTGGACGGTGGTGACCCGGGACAGGCGGCTGACGGCGCAGTTCGAGCACACCATCCTTGTCACTGATACCGGCAGCGACATCCTCACACTCCCCTGATCGACATGACGACTCTTCCCGCGACGTGGCCGCATGACGTGCTCACCCTGGGCATCGATATCGGCGGCACCGGACTCAAGGCCGCGGTCGTCGACTCGCAGGGCGTGATGGTCACCGACCGCGTCAAGGTGCCGACGCCGTACCCCTGCCCACCTCCACTGCTCGTCCAATCGCTCGTCGAGCTGACGGCTCCGCTCATGGGCTACCACCGCGTGTCCGTGGGATTCCCCGGACTCGTGCGCGACGGCATCGTCCTCGAGGTGCCAGCGTTCTCGCGAAGGGAGTACGGCGGTCCACCTGACCCCGCACTGGTGCGCCAGTGGGAGGGCTTCCACCTCGCGGATTCCCTGGCCCACGCCTTCAACCTGCCCACCCTGGTCGTCAACGATGCCGACATGCAAGGCGCCGCCGTCGTCGAAGGGCACGGCGTCGAGTTCGTCATGACGCTCGGCACGGGCGTCGGCACCGCGCTCTTCAACGACGGCCTCCTCCTGCCCCACTTCGATCTGTCACACGGCCCGTTCCGCAAGGGGATGACCTTCGACATCGCCCTCGGGGAGGCGCGGCGTCAGGAAATCGGGACCAAGCGGTGGCGCCCACAGGTGGTCAGGGCGATCGCGTGCTTCCACGACATGCTCTTCTTCGACCGGATCTACGTGGGCGGCGGCAACGCCCAGCGGCTCGATCCGGGCGATGTCGGGCCCAAGGGCGTTATCGTTCCCAACACGGCGGGCATCCTGGGTGGCGTACGCATCTGGCAGATGACCGGGCACCCCTGACCGCAGATCGGCGTAAGGAGGCGAACGAGACATGACGCGCTGGCTCAGCGATGAGGAGCAGGCGTCGTGGCGCGCGTGGATCGCCGCCTCCCTCCTGCTCCCCGACCGACTCAGCCGTGACCTCCAAGAGCAGGCGGGCATCTCCCTGCCGGACTACGAGATCCTCGTCTACCTCTCTGAGGCTCCCGAGAGGCGACTGCGCATGAGCGAGCTCGCCGATCGCACGCTCTCGTCGCGTAGTCGCCTCTCCCACCAGGTCGACAGGCTGACGGACGCGGGACTGGTCGACCGCCAGCCGTGCTCCGATGATCGACGCGGCTACTTCGCCGTGCTCACCCCGCAGGGCCTGGACTACCTGGTGAAGACGGCTCCCGTGCATGTGGGGAGTGTCCGCGAGCACCTCGTCGACGTCCTCACACCCGAGGAGTTCGCCGAGTTCGGACGGTTGTGCGCGAAGGTCGCCGATCGCCTGCTTCCGCCCGCGGGCGGGGACTGCGGGTGACCTGATGGCCCCGCGCGACGCATCTGCCATGACCGCGCAGGTGAGGAAGCACCTGGCTGATTTTCCTCCCGCGCAGCGCAAGGCACTGGAATCCATCCAATCAGCCCTGCGGGCACTCCTGCCGGGAGCCGACGAGGTCATCGCCTGGGGCATGCCGAGCTATCGCGTGGACGGGGAGATGGTGCTGAGCTTCAGCGGCTTCTCCGATCACAACAGCCTCTTCCCGGGCGCGGGAGTGGTGAAGGCCATGCGCACCGTGCTCCCCGACTACGCGATGACCAAGGGCACCATCCACCTCCCGCGTGACAGCGCGCCGCCACGGACGGTCCTGCGCGCTGTGGTGCGCGCACGCATCGACGAGATCAACGATGCCTACCCCAAGGCCTCGGGCGTGACCAAGGAGTTCTACGACAACGGCTTCCTCAAGCATCGCGGCCGCATGAAGGGCGGCGAGATGCACGGCGCCTGGGAGTTCTTCCGACGGGACGGCTCACCGCTGCGCTCGGGACGCTTCGCTCAAGGCGTCCAGGTCGGTCCCTGGACGACCTACGACCGCAGCGGGAAGCCCCACCGGGTGACCGACTTCGGGTAGTCCCCCGTCCGAGGGACCGCCCGCGAGCCCCGGGCGAGGCACCGATGACTGCCCCCTGAAATCCGGCGAATCCGGGATGAATTCCCGGGGCGGGGGTGCGCGGGGCCACGCGGCCCGACACACTGGGGCCCGTGATCGCCATCAGCGTGCTGAGCCTCAAGGGCGGGGTCGGCAAGACGTCCGTCGCACTCGGGCTCGCGGGGGCCGCGGCCAAGCGTGGGCTCAAGGTCCTCGTCATCGACCTCGACCCTCAGGGGAACGCCACCTCCATCCTCCAGGCCCGCCACGGGCGAGCCAACGCTGCCACCGTGTTGGAGCACCCCACCGCGGAGTCGCTCCAGGGCGCGGTCACCAAGACATCGTGGTCCTTCAAGGAGGGGCGCGTTGATGTCGTGGGCAGCGACTCGGACCTGATCCGCTTCGACGCCTGGACCGGCAAGCGCGCCTTCGTGCCCAAGCTCGCGCGTGCGATGAAGCGACTCGAGGGATACGACGTAGTCGTCATCGACTGTCCCCCGTCGCTCGGCGCACTCACTCGAGAGGCACTCGCCGCTTCGCGCTTGGCCGTCGTCGTGACCACGCCGTCGTTCTTCGGGGCTCAGGGAGCAGAGCGGGCGATTCACGAGATCAACGAGATTCGCTCGAGCGTCAACCCCGATCTGCGCTTCGCCGGCATCATTGTCAACCGCCTGCGCGAGAAGACCGAGGAACATCGCTACCGCAAGCGCGAACTCATCGCGATCCACGGGCCCGGCGCCGTCCTCAAGCCTTCCGTGCCGGAGCGTGTGGCACTCCAGCAGGCCGAGAGCACCGGGGAGCCCATCTCCGCGGTGAAGTCCGCGGGTGCACGCGACGTAGCGAAGGTCTTCGACAAGCAGATGGCTCGCCTGCTCAAGATGGCACGCGACGCCGACGCCTCCGACTGACCCGCCCTCGAGGGCGTGAGGGCGGCGGACGAGTCGACCTGTAAGCCGGGTTCTGTCCTCGCGTGAGCGAGGG
>CAYYZU010000194.1:0-4240 GCA_964476205.1 uncultured Actinomyces sp.
ATCTCGACATCGCCGACACGCGCACCAAGCTCGAGCTCTACGCCGCGCAGGGACAACTGGCCACGGGCCATGTCGAACTTGTCGGACGCCTCGATGCCGGCGGCGCCGAAGCGATCGCGGCTTCTGAGGCCGTGAATGCTGACGAGGTCATGCTCGATCGCGCAGCGATGGAGTCCGGCACCGACTGACGCGTGCCCCTAGGGCCTCTACCGGATCCGCACCGTGAGTTGGGCGCCCGCCGCGGTCTGCCTCCGCGTCCAGTCGCCCGGGGCCACCCGATCCAGCCACTGCGTGCCCAGGCCGTGGCGGGGCTGCCCCGCGCGACGCGCGTCGGTCCCGTCGTCTGCGATGCGCAGCACCAGGACGTCGGCCTCTCGGTGACCCGAGATGGTGACGCGTCCGGCTCCTCCGTGGCGAGCGGAGTTGGCCAGCCCTTCCTCGACCACGTGGGCCGCGAGATGCCACTGGTCGGGTCGACAATCGACCGGCTCGGGTAGGTCGACGCGGATGTCGAGAATGCCCGTCCAGGCGTCCACCACCTCCGTGATGCGGTCGCGCCCGCTCGGATGTCCGAGCCAGGGGGGCGAGTGCGCATCGAGGGCCTCGAGTCGCTGGAGTCGCTCGAGGGCGGCGAGTCGGACCTCATCCATCGTGGCGACATCACCGGTCGAGGCTGCCTCCCTTACCTGCATGGCGAGAGCCGAGAGTTCCGACTGCACGGAGTGGTGCACGAAGAGGCTCAGGCGCTGAGCGTCTCGATCGGTGTGGTCTGTGCGACGGCGCAGGTCAGCGGCCTCGATGTCGATGCGCGCCTGCAGTGAGTCAAGCACCTGCTGTCGATCGCGCACCGCCTGCACGGCCATGGCGATCAGCACCGTGGTGATCGGCGTCTGGACGGCGACGACCTCCTGGCCGATGGGGTCCTCAGGGAGGCCGAGCAGGGCGTCGCCGATGACGTAGTCGGAGAGGAGCACCAGCGGTGGCAGGAGCACGAGCGTCACAAGGGCAATGACGGAGGACCGTCGAGGATTGGCGCGGGCGAGGACCGTCGATAGCCACAGGATCAGGCCCGTGACGATGATGTAGCGCGCGGTGTAGGCGCCACCATCGACGAGCCCCGAGCGCACGATCGAGCCGATCCCCACGACGACTGCCAGGAAGCCGAGGATCACCGTCAGGGGCGGCCGCCAGCGGGCAATGGTGTCCACGAAGAGCGCCCGTAGTCGAATGGGTTCCTCTTCGGGGATGGCCTCTTGCCACATGGCGCGGGCGGCCGGCCTCAGTCGCACGTCGATGGTGCTCGTGAGCAGGTCGGCAGCGTCGTAGAGGTCCCGCTGGGTTGCGCCCGCGGCGAGCCGGTCACTCGCTGCCTTCAAGGAAGCGTCCAGGTCGCCCTTCATGGTCGTCCAGGCGTCGAGGACTGCGGGTGCGATGACCTGGCCGTCGTGAGCCGCGGTGCCGATGAGGAGCGCCCGATCCCTGAGCAAGCGGTACTGGGCACGGAAATCAGCACGCCAGGCGAGGGTGGCTCCGATCAACGACACCCCGATCACGCTGATGACGGCTGAGTTCACCGCCCGGCTGACGAGCGAGGCGACCGTGAGGGCGTTGAGGCCGATCAGTCCGGCGCCGATGGCGATGACCACCCCTCGGAATGCTCCGCTCACGGCGAGGGTGACGAGCACCGTGATCGGTCCGAGTGTCGGCGACAGGCGGCGTACGGTGATGATGATCGCGGCGAAGACGGCCTGCGAGGCGGCGACGACAGCCAGCCACTGCCAGGTGAAGAGCCCCGCGCCGGACGTGCCCGGCACCAGCACGAGGGTGCTGAATGCTCCGATGGCCGTGGCCCACACCAGTGCGGTGGGGGATAGCGCCAGCGGAGAAAGCCAGATGGCAACCCAGGGGCGCGAGATCACGCGGAGTGCACCTGTCCGCGCAGTCGATGAAGCGCCTGCACGAGTTGCACCCTTTGATGGAGCGAGGGGCTCCTGGGGATATCGAGACGCTCGCAGATGCGGGCCATGGTCTGCTCGATTGCGCCGGTGCTCACGCCGCGTCTCTCGGCGATCTCCGCCGTGGTGATCCCTTCGCCCACGAGCAGGAGCACCTCCACCTGCGTGTCGGTCAGGGCGACAGTCGGGCCAGACGCTGTGTGGAGTGGCGCGCGTCGAGCCAGCGGAGCGTGCTCCAGCAATTCGACAGCCTTGACGACGATGTCAATGTCCGACACGTCAGCCTTGCAGAGATAGAGCGAGCCGACGGGCAGTGCGGGGACACCTACCCCCGCGAGTCGAGGGTCGCGGAAACTCGTGAGGATCCCGATCCCGATCGCGGGGAACTCCTTGCGCAAGGCGTGAGCGAGGTCGATTCCGGTGGGTCCCGTCCCGAGGTCGAGGTCCAGGAGAGCGACGCTGGGTCGAGACTCGATGGCGAGGGCCAGAGCCTCGCGCGCGGTCGAGGCGCCTCGCACGTCTATTCCGCGTCCAGCTAGGGCAGCGGTGAGCGTCGCGAGAGCAAAGGGGTGGTCATCCACTACCAGGGCGCGCGTGCTCGGCATGGGGCGAGGATGCCCGATTGTCGGCCTCGCGCAGACACGGGCCTAGGGGTTTCCCCAGGCCGCGCCGGGAAACCATGCTCCCGCCTGGGGCGTCCCCCAGCACGGGCTGGCCACCGCGGGGAGGTCCGTCGAACACTGCCGTGACGAGCACCCGCGAGGCGCGCGGGCTGCCTTCGTCGTGGAGGTCAGCGGTGAGCCCCGTCCGTCGTCGCTGGGCTGTGTGCGTCGCCATGGCGACCCTGGCTGCAGGCCTGCCCGTGCTGTCCACGGCCCCCGCGGCTGCGGCGCCTGCCTGCACGGGCTCGATCGCCGCGGGATCGACGTACACCTGCACGCCCTCAGGCGGTGGCTTCACGAAGATCACCGTCCCCGCCGGCGTGGCCTCGATCAACGTCACCGCCGATGGTGGTGGCGGTGGCAAGAATGCCTCGTTCGGCAACGGCGGGAGCGGTGCCCGGGTCAACGCGTCGATCAGCGTGACCCCGGGAATGGTGCTCACGGTGTACGTCGGCGCGGGCGGTGGCGCTGGCCTCGGTGGCACCGGCAACGTCGGGGGCACGGGATACGGCGCGGGGGGCAATGGCGGCCCGTTCTACGGCGAGGGCTTCGGAGGTGGCTACGGCGGAGGCGGAGGCGGCTCGAGCGCGCTGCTCGTCGACGACACCGTGCGCGTCGTTGCCGGTGGCGGTGGTGGTGGCGGCTACAACTACGGCGGGTCGTCTGGTGGTGGTGCTGGTGGCACCACGTCCGTCGCAGGCGCCGGCGGAGGCGACGGCACGTGCGCGATGGGTGGTGGTGGCGGCAACGGTGACGGATCCGGGAGCGCGGGTGCGGGCAGTGGCACGGGGATCACGACCGCGAGCACCTCTGGCTACGCGGGCAAGGGCGGCGGCGGCACCTACGGCGCCGGCGGCGCGTCGAGCGGCGGAGGGGGAGGCGGTGCCGGCGATGGCGGCGGCGGGCCCGGCGACTGGGACGGCGCCTGCGGCTGCGCGAATGCCGGTGGTGGTGGCGCGGGTGGGAGTTACGCCCCTGCCGGTGCGGTCTACGGCTCTGCCGCGAACGCCGGCGGCGTGACGACCGCGGGTGCCGGAGGCAACGGTCAGGTCGTCATCCAGTTCATCGCGGCACCGGCCACGGCACCGGGCGCGCCGACCGACCTCATTTTCAGTGGCGTGACCACGTCCACGATGACGGCTTACTGGACGCCGCCGGCGAGCGATGGCGGCTCGGCCCTGCTCGGCTACGACGTCGTCGTCGATAGCGGAGCCCCCGTGCGGGTCGCGAGCCCGACCTACGCCCTCACGGGCCTCACCTCGGGGCAGACCTACGCCCTGTCCATCACCGCCGTCAACGCCGTGGGATCTTCATCGCCACTGACCGGATCGCAGATGACGGTGCCGCCGGGCACGCCGCCGGGGCCCGCGACGAACCTGGTCTTCAGCGGCTTGACATCCTCGACCATCACCGCGTCGTGGACAGACCCCGCACCCGTGCCCGGCTGGCCGATCCTGGGCTACCAGGTGCGCGTGGATGGCGGGTCCTTGACGTGGAGCCCCACGACGAGCTTTACCGCGGCCGGTCTTGCGCCCGCGACCTCACACGCATTCGAGGTCATCGTCGTCAACGGAGCGGGATCGTCTCCCCCGTTGACAGGCACGGCCGCGACTCTCGCCACGG
>CAYYZU010000195.1:0-4223 GCA_964476205.1 uncultured Actinomyces sp.
CGCAAGCGA
The DNA here is from genome assembly GCA_964476205.1 of uncultured Actinomyces sp. GTDB lineage: Bacteria > Actinomycetota > Actinomycetes > S36-B12 > S36-B12 > Mxb001. Next base: position 10 of record CAYYZU010000195.1, read on the forward strand.
CCCGACCTCGGCGTGGAAATCCTCGCGCGACTGCGCCGCCGCGACCGTCGTTACCGGTTGGCGATCAAGTCCAAGATGCCCTGGGACTACTGGTGGATCTGGCGCAAGCCAGAGGAGCGCGTGGAGACCGAGCGGCTCTTCCATCGGCTTCACGACGATCCGGTCGTCGCGGGCGCGGTGACCTTTGATGGCTTCGGCGGCGACGTCGCCGGGTGGCTGCGCCGCGTCGGGTGGGTTCTGTCGACGTCCGACGACGAGAGCTTCCACCTCGCACCGGCCGAGGGCATGGCCTCAGGCGCGGTACCGGCACTCCTCCCCTGGCCGGGAGCCGACACCATCTACGACACCCGATGGATCCACGCCGACCCTGGTGCTGTGGCCGACGCCATCCACGAGGTCACGGCATCCGGCAACTGGGAGGCGGCGCGCGTCTTCGCGCGCGAGCAGGTCCAGGCCTCGTTCCCCCTCGAGGCGGTCTGCCAGACCTGGGCGCGCATCCTGGTCGAGGACCTCTCCCCCGATACCGCGCACGGCACGCTCGCGCGCAACCCCTAGGCGCCTCGGCCTTAGGCGGGCGCCGCCGCATCGGGCGGGAAGACGGCGGAGTACGCCGCCGTGCCGCTGGAGCATTCGGCAAGCGCAAGCAGCTCGTCGCCATGGAGGAACGCAACCGCCCCCGTGCGCGGCGCACCCTCCGGCCAGGGAATTCGCACGCCGTGCACCACGGATCGCACCAGACTGGCCCCGACGTCCACCCAGGGCAGCGACCGTCGCGCTGCTGCGCCGGCGGTCAGGGGGGTGACCGAGCCGAGGTCCTCCACGGAGCAGGCGTCCTCAAGCGTGAACGACCCAGAGCGCGTGCGGCGCAGCGCGACGACGTGGCCCCCGACGCCGAGCGCGTCACCGACATCACGTGCGAGCGCCCGCACGTAGGTGCCGGCACTGCAGGCGACACGCACGTCGATCACGGTCACCGGGACACCGGCCATCTCGCTCTGGCGCAGATCGAGCAGGTCGAAAGCCTCGATCGTCACCTCGCGCTCAGGGACCTCGACGTCCTCCCCCGCGCGTACGCGTTCATGCGCGCGACGTCCGTCGATGCGCACGGCACTCACGGCACTGGGACGCTGGCGCACGAGTCCGCGCCAGGGCGCCATGGCCCCTTCAACAGTGGAGGCATCGAGGAAGGCACCGCCGGCTCGCAGGATCTCTCCCTGGGCATCGTCGCTGCTCGTCGACACCCCGAGGGCGATGGTCGCGACGTACTCCTTGCCCTGCGCAGACAGGTGGCCGAGCAGTCGCGTGGCCGAACCGAGCCCCAGGACGAGCACGCCGGTGGCGAGGGGGTCGAGCGTGCCGGCGTGACCGACCCGGCGCGTGCCCCAGGCCTTGCGCGCCCGCCCGACGATGGCGTGCGACGTCGGGCCTTCGGGCTTGTCCACCACGACGATGCCGTGGGGGCCAGGGACCGTCATCCGGTGGCGTCCTCCTCATCGGAGGGGTGGCGATAGGGGTCCGGATCGCCCGCGTAGTGAGCGCCCGTGGCCTGGGCGTGCACCTGGGCGTCGGACTCGGCGGCCGCCCGCAGCAGGTCATCGATGTGCTTGGCGTTTTCGGGGAGTGCATCGAGGACGAAGGCAAGCGAGGGCGTGTGCTTGATGCCAGTCTGCCGGCCCACCTCGGTGCGCAGGATTCCCTTCGCTGACTCGAGAGCAGCTGCCGTGGCCGTCCGCTCCTCGTCATCGCCGTAGACGGTGTAGAAGAGCGTGGCTTCGCGCAGGTCCGGGGTCACGCGTGAATCGGTGATCGTGATGAAGCCGAGGCGGGGGTCCTTGACCTTCATCTCGAGGGTCTCTGCCACGATCTCGCGGACGCGGTCCGCGAGCTTGCGGGCGCGTGCTTCAGACGCCATCAGCCCACTCCTTCGTCATCGCCGCCGAACAGTCGTCGACGGACACCCACCAACGTGATCTCCGGCAGGCCGGACACCCACTCCTCGCATGCATCGGCCACGCCCCTCGCATGCGCCGCGTCACCGGCGACGGCGGCGACCGTCACCAGGGCCCTGCGATGCAGGTCTTGGTAGTCGGTCTCCGCCGCTGCCACGTCGAACCTCCTCCGCAGCTCCCGGACGATCGGCTTCACCACGGCTCGCTTCTCCTTGAGAGAGTGCACATCGCCGAGGAGGATGTCCATCTCTCCGGTCGCCACGAACACGACGTCTGCCCTAGGCGCGCGGGATCTCGCGCATCTCGTAAGTCTCGATGACATCGTCGACCTTGACGTCACCGTAGCTGCCGAGATTGATACCGCACTCGAATCCCTCGCGGACCTCCGTGACATCGTCCTTGAAGCGTCGCAGGGTTGCGATGGAGAGGTCGTTGGCCACGACGGCTCCGTCGCGCACGAGACGCGCCTTGGTGTTGCGACGGATCTCGCCACTGCGCACGAGGCAGCCCGCGATGGTGCCGAACTTCGAGGACTTGAAGACCTCGCGCACCTCGGCGGTGCCGAGCTGGACCTCCTCGTACACGGGCTTGAGCATCCCGCGCAGGGCCGCCTCGATCTCGTCGATGGCCTGGTAGATGACCGAGTAGAAACGGACGTCGACGCCTTCCTGGGCGGCGAACTCCGCCACCTTGCCTTCGGGGCGCACGTTGAAGCCGACCACGACCGCATCCGAGGCACTGGCGAGGGTGACATCGCTCTTGGTGATGGCGCCGACCCCTCGGTGGATGACGCGCAGGGACACCTCGTCGCCCACCTCGATCTTGAGCAGGGCATCCTCCAGTGCCTCGACCGAACCGGAGACATCGCCCTTGAGGATGAGATTGAGTTCGCGACGCTCGCCCTCCTCGATGCTCTTGAGGAAGTCCTCGAGCGTGCGACGAGCGCGCGACTTGGCGAGCTGGGCATTGCGTTCGCGCGCCTGGCGTGTCTGGGCAATCTGTCGGGCGGTGCGGTCTTCCTCGACGACGAGGAACGTGTCGCCGGCTCCCGGCACCGTGGTGAGGCCGAGAACCTGCACGGGGCGAGAGGGCAGTGCCTCCTCCACCGCGTTGCCGTCCTCGTCCAGCATCGCGCGAACGCGTCCGTATGCGTCGCCGGCAACGATGGAGTCGCCGGGACGCAGCGTGCCGCGCTGCACGAGCACGGTTGCCACCGGACCGCGGCCGCGGTCTAGGTGCGCCTCGATGGCCACGCCCTGTGCGTCCTGACTGGGATTCGCGCGCAGATCGAGCGCGGCGTCAGCGGTAAGCAGGATCGCGTCGAGGAGTTCATCGATTCCGCTGCCCTTGACAGCCGAGACGTCGACGAACATCGTCTCGCCGCCGTACTCCTCGGCTACGAGTCCGAACTCGGTGAGCTGGCCGCGCACCTTCGACGGGTCGGCGCCCTCCTTGTCCACCTTGTTGACCGCAACGACGATGGGGACCTCGGCAGCCTGGGCGTGGTTGAGCGCCTCGATCGTCTGCGGCTTCACGCCGTCATCGGCAGCCACGACGAGCACAGCGATATCGGTCACCTGAGCGCCGCGCGCTCGCATGGCCGTGAACGCCTCGTGACCCGGTGTATCGATGAAGGTGATCGCGCGATCACCGCCATCGGAGTGTGCCGTGATCTGATAGGCGCCGATGTGCTGCGTGATGCCTCCCGCCTCACCAGCGACGACGTTGGTCTTGCGGATCGCATCGAGCAGCTTGGTCTTGCCATGATCGACGTGGCCCATGACTGTGACGACCGGCGGACGTGCCATGAGATCGGACTCGTCACCCTCGTCCTCGCCGAAGTCGAGGGAGAACGACTCGAGGAGCTCGCGATCCTCGTCCTCGGGCGACACCACCTGGACGTCGAAGTCGAGTTCGCCACCGAGGAGCTTCAGCGTGTCGTCATCGACGGACTGAGTCGCGGTGACCATCTCACCGAGCTTGAAGAGCACGGTCACCAGATCCGCGGGACTCGCGTCGATCTTCTCCGCGAAGTCGGTGAGGCTCGCACCGCGGGGCAGGCGCACGACCTGGCCGTTGCCACGAGGAAGGCGCACACCACCGATGGTGGGAGCCTGCATGTTGTCGAATTCCTGGCGCTTCGCGCGCTTGGACTTGCGACCGCGCGACGGACGACCGCCGGGCTTGCCGAAGGCACCCGCCGTGCCGCCGCGACCACCGGGGCCGCCACGCCCACCGGGTCGACCAGCGAAGCCGCCACCGGGC
>CAYYZU010000196.1:0-4176 GCA_964476205.1 uncultured Actinomyces sp.
GCACGCACTGCGGGATGGTCTTCCAGCAGTTCAACCTCTTCCCGCAGATGACCGTTCTCGACAACGTCATGGAAGGTCCGCTCCGGGTCAAGGGGGAGGCCGCAGGGGAGGTGCGCGATCGGGCGATGCAACTGCTGGCCGACGTCGGCATGGCCGACAAGGCAGACCAGCACCCGATCCGACTCTCCGGAGGCCAACAGCAGCGGGTCGCCATCGCCCGCGCCCTTGCGATGCGTCCTGACGTCATGCTCTTCGACGAGCCGACTTCCGCACTCGACCCCGAACTCATCCATGAGGTTCTCGCCGTGATGAAGCGGCTCGCGGACACTCACTCCACGACCATGGTGGTGGTCACGCATGAGATGGGATTCGCGCGGGAGGTCGCCAATCGCCTGTGCTTCTTCCACGAGGGCGTCATCCTCGAGCAGGGCACCCCGGAGCAGATGTTCGGTTCACCGCAGCGTCCGGAGACCAAGAAGTTCCTCGACGCCGTGATCTGACCGGTCTGTGCCCAGCGCGAGCGTCTCCGGTGTCCGCGTGAGCCGGCACCCTGGGGGAGGTGTCGCAGCAGGAGCCGCAGGTTCGTGGACTGTCGGTCCAGGAGGCTGTGCTGCGCCTGGAGCTCGACGGGCCCAATGAACTCCCGCGGGAGCGGCCGCGCAGCCTGATCGTCAGCGCATGGTCGGTCATACGCGAACCGATGATCCTGTTGCTGCTGGCCGCGGCCGCCGTCAGTTTCCTTTTGGCCGACCCGCTTGAGGCGTCCGTGCTCCTCATGTCCGTCCTCATCGTGGCGGCCATCTCCCTCTATCAGCAGCGCAAGACGGAAAGCGCCCTTGCTGCGCTGCGACAACTCAGTGCTCCGCGCGCGCTGGTCGTCCGCGATGGCTCACCACAGCGTGTGGCTGGCCGCGAGGTAGTGCGCGATGACCTTGTGCTGCTCGCCGAGGGTGATCGGGTGCCTGCTGACGGCATCGTCCTGAGCTCATCGCATCTTGCCATCGACGAAGCCGCACTCACCGGGGAGTCCCTCCCGGTGGCGAAGCAGCCAGTCTCGGGTGAGGCGCAGGAAATGGGTGCCCCCGGAGGCGACGGGACCCCGTGGGTGTTTGCGGGCACCCTGGTGGTGGCCGGTCGCGCCGAGGTGATGGTGACGCGCACCGGCTCGCAGACGGAGTTCGGTCGCATCGGTCGCGCGCTGCGCGACCAGGAGCCGCCTCGCACCCGGTTGCAGCGTGAGTTCGACCGACTTGTCGTCGTCTTCGCGCTCGTCGCACTCGCGGCGGCCGTGACGGTGGTGGTGGTCTATGGCGCGACACGGGGGGACTGGCTCGAGGGCGCGCTCGCGGGCATTACTGCCGCGCTCGCCGTGATCCCCGAGGAGTTCCCCGTCGTCTTCAGCGTCTTCCTTGCCCTGGGAGCCTGGCGCCTGTCGCGCTACCGCGTGCTCGCGCGCAGGCCGCCGGTCATTGAGAGCCTTGGCTCGGTGACCGTGCTGTGTGTGGACAAGACCGGCACTCTCACGCGCAACGACATGACCGTGCACGAGGTGATCGTGGACCACGCGCGTTGCCCTGTCGACAGGATGCCCTCGGAGCAGTTGCAGGACCTCGCGGTGACGGCCGCGCTCGCATGTCCGGCGCAGCCGGTGGATCCCATGGACCGAGCTTTCGTCCGCCTTGCTGACGAGCGGATGCCGGAATGGCGAGCGGGTGTGATCGAGTTGCTGCGGGAATATCCCCTCTCTCCAGAGCAACTTTCCGTTGGCCACGTGTGGCGGCGTAAGGACGGCACGGCTTACGCCGCCGTGAAGGGCGCACCTGAGGCGATCATGGACCTCGCCGGCATCGATGGGCAGGAGCGGCGCAGGTTCGAGTGCCTCCTCGACGAGGCGAGCGCAGATGGACTGCGGATGCTCGCCGTGGGTGGCGCGACCATCGATGGTGCGGACCTGCCCAATTCTCAGGCGGGACTCTGCATCGAACTCCTGGGCTTCGCCGGCCTGCAGGATCCGGTGCGGGAGGGGGTGCCCGAAGCGGTAGGGGCGTGTGCGCGTGCGGGAGTGCGGACAGTGATGATCACCGGCGACTACCCCGGCACCGCGCTCGCCATCGCTCACCAGGTGGGGATTCCCGCGGGCGAAGGACACCTCACCGGCGCGGATGTGGAGTCGATGGATGATCTCGATCTCGCTTCCGCGGCACGCTCGGTCAGCGTCTTCGCCCGCATGGTGCCGGAGCGCAAGCTCGCACTGGTGCGGGCACTCCAAGCTGATGGCGAGGTAGTCGGCATGACGGGTGACGGCGTCAATGATGCTCCAGCTCTGCGGGCCAGCGATGTCGGGATCGCCATGGGTGGAAGGGGTACCGATGTCGCGCGAGAGGCAGCAGACCTGGTGGTGGTCGACGACGATTTCACGTCCATCGCCGAGGGAATTCGGCAAGGGCGTGGCATCTTCGCCAATCTCCGCAAGGCGTTGACCTACATCATCAGCGTCCACGTGCCGATCTACGGCATCGCGCTCGTCCCCGTCTTCGTCGCCGACTGGCCGCTCGTCCTCCTGCCGATCGAGGTGGTGCTGCTCGAACTCATCATCGACCCCGCGTGCACCATCGTCTTCGAGGGTGAGCCTGTGAGCGACTCGGTCATGGAGGAGCCACCCCGGCCGGTCGCCGCACCGATGTTCGGCTGGCGGGAGTTTGTCGTGGCCCTTGCCCAGGGAGTCGTGCTCCTGGCCATGGTTCTCGCCGTCTACCTCGGCAGCATGGCGGCGGGCATGGCCGATGCGTCGGTGCGGTCGATGACCTTCGTGACATTGGTCGTGGGCAATGTCGCGCTCATCCTCGCCAATCGCTCACGTCACGTGTCGGCGCTGCGAGGCCTGCTCACGCGCCACAATCCCGCGCTCCTTGTCATCATGGCCCTCGCGGGCAGCCTGCTCCTTCTCCTCATCGCCGTGCCCCCCGTCAGGGATGCGCTCGACCTGGGCGCGCTGACGGCGCTGCAGTGGGCCCTGGCCGTCGCCGCGGGCCTTGCCTCGATCGCATGGTTCGAGGCCTATCGATGGCTGCGCGGCAGGGAACCGCACCGCGTTCGGGTGCGTCATCTCCGCTAGTGTCGGGCGGCGAGAAGGAGGGTCCGTGACCACCGATTCCGTCGCCTCCGCAGGGGCAGACGAGGCAGTGCCCACCAAGGGACGCCACCGGGGTGCCTACCTGGAGATGCTTATCTCTAGTGCCCTCGGCCTCATCGCGTCGCTGGTGCTCTCCATTGACGCGGTGATCCTCGCGGCCGATCCCAATGCCGGCCTCTCGTGCAATCTCTCCGAGACGATCTCGTGCGCCAAGGTGGGCATCACGTGGCAGGCCAACCTGCTCGGCTTCCCCAACGCCTTTCTCGGCCTCATCGCTGAGCCAGTCGTGATCACCATCGCGGTGGCGGGATTGGGCGGGGTGCGTTTCCCCCGATGGTTCATGAACTCCGCCATGGCCGTCTACGCGATTGGGTTGGGCTTCGCGTACTGGCTGTTCTTCCAGGCCTACTTCGTCATCGGCGCCCTGTGCCCGTGGTGCCTGCTCATCACCGTGACCACGACCACCGTCTTCGCCAGCCTGCTGCGGGTCAACCTGTCGGACAACACCTTCGGGTTCTCACCCCGCCTGCACGAGCGCGTGCTCTACCTCCTGCGCATCGGCGCCGACATCTGGGGGACCGTCCTCATCATCGCGATCCTCGCGGCCATGGTCATCTTCCGATACCTCTAGAACTCCGGGCCCTGTCAGAACCCGAACTTCGAGCGGGGAGTGTCAAAAGTCGACATCCTGGGCTCGAAGTTCGCAATCAACCCTTGACCCGGGGTTTACAGAGGGCTACCTTCTGTAAACCATGAGGGGGAATCAAGACACGGCCGCCTGGCGGGATGGCAAGCGCTACCTGTGGGTCTTCGGGCTCACCATGCCCTTGCTGCCCTTCCTCGCCGTCATCCTCCACGCGGCCACCGGCTGGGGCGTGTGGCTGTGGCTCGGCCCCATCGTCATCCTCGGGATCGTCCCCCTCATCGACTGGACCGCCGGCCTCGATCCCTCCAATCCGCCGGACGATGTCATCAAGGCACTCGAAGAGGATCGCTACTACCGGTGGCTCACCTACCTCTTCCTCCCGCTGCAGTACGCCGGG
>CAYYZU010000197.1:0-4139 GCA_964476205.1 uncultured Actinomyces sp.
AAGGGCGGCGCTCGCCCCGAGGGCTACCCGCAGTACAAGCCCACCAAGGCGCTCGTCATGGGCGCCGGGATGATGGGCGCGGGCATCGCCTACGTGTGCGCACGCAACGGCATCGAGGTCGTCCTCGTCGACACGACGATGGAGGCCGCGGAGAAGGGCAAGGCCTACTCCCAGGGCATCCTCGACAAGGCCGTCTCACGCGGCAAGATGACCGAGGCTGCACGTGATGAGGTACTCGCGCGCATCACGCCCACCGACTCGATCGACCTGGCCAAGGGCGCCGACCTCGTCATCGAGGCGGTCTTCGAGAACCAGGAGCTCAAGACCGAGACCTTCGGTCGCATTGAGAAGGTCGTCGCGGCTGACGCGCTGCTGGGCTCCAACACCTCGACTCTGCCGATCACCGGGCTGGCGCAAGGAGTCACGCGTCCTGAGGACTTCATCGGACTGCATTTCTTCTCGCCCGTCGACAAGATGCCGCTGCTGGAGATCGTCGTGGGCGAGAAGACCTCCGACGCCACGATCGCCAAGGCGCTCGATGTCGCGGCCGCGATCAAGAAGACGCCGATCGTCGTCAACGACAGCCGTGGCTTCTTCACCAGTCGTGTCATCGGCACCTTCATGGGCGAGGCCGTCGCCATGCTCGCCGAGGGTGTGCCCGCACCATCGATCGAGCAGGCAGGCCTGCAGTCCGGCTACCCCACTGGTCCGCTCGCGCTCTTCGACGAGGTGAGCCTCACCCTGGGCCGTCGCATCCGCGAAGAGGGGCGCATCGCGATGGAGGCTGCGGGCCAGTCGTTCCCGGATCATCCGTCGTACCCCGCGATCGACCGCATGGTCGTGGAGTTCGAGCGCGGTGGGCGTGCTGCGGGCGCAGGCTTCTACGAGTACGCCGACGGCAAGCGCCTCGGCCTGTGGGACGGCCTGGCCGAGAACTTCGGCGGGACCAATCTCGACGTGCCCTTCGATGACATGAAGGAGCGCATGCTCTTCGCCGAGGCGATCGAGTCCGTGAAGTGCTACGACGAGGGTGTGCTGCGCTCGGTGCCCGAGGCCAATATCGGTTCGATCTTCGGCATCGGATTCCCGCCATGGACCGGTGGCGTCCTGCAGTACATCAACGGCTACCCCGGCGGCCCTGCGGGATTCGTCGCTCGTGCGCGCGAGCTTGCAGCGAAGTACGGCGACCGCTTCACCCCGCCGGCCTCGCTCGTCGCCCTGGCCGAGTCGGGTGGGCGCTACTCCTGAGCCGGTAGGCGTGGTCGAGCCCCTGGGCTCGACCACGCCTCCTGCTCGCATGCCCGCTGACGAGCGCCGACGGCAGCTCGTCGAGATCGGCTGGCGCCTCCTGCAGTCGAGGCCCATCCACGAGATGGCGCTCGATGAGGTGGCGGCTGAGGCGGGCATTTCGCGCACCCTGGTCTTCCACTATTTCCCCACCAAGGGCGACTTCTACGCCGCGGTCGTGCAGTCCGCTGGCGAGCATCTTCTGCGACCGGTGGTCACTCCGGAGGGTGCCTCCGCGGACGAACGGGTGCGGATCCTGGTCGAGGGTTTCGTCCGCCTCGTTGAGCGCAATCGCGCGTCCTACTCCGCGCTCGTGCGTGCGGCGGGCGGCGGAGACCAGCGAGTCGTCGACCTCATCGGGGAGATTCGCGACTCATTGGTCCCCAAGTGGCTCGCGGCGGCGGAATGGCAGAGCGAGCCCGACAGCGGCGGCTCTGCCGACGCGCCGGGCCGTGACGCGCTGGCGCGACTCGTCGTGCGCGGGTGGCTCGTGGGCATGGAAGAGACGGTGCTCGCGTGGGATCCTCGAACCGTGCGGCGCGAGGACCTCATCAACCACCTGTCGCGATCGCTTTTCGCCGAACTCGAACTCACCAGGAGTTGATGGAGCATGTCCGATCCCGTCGTCATCATCGTGCGCCATGCCGAGAAGCCTGAGCCGGACGGGCCACACGGTGTGGATCATCACGGCCACCCATCAGGTCATGGACTGACTCCACGTGGCTGGTCTCGCGCGGGCGCCCTTGCCGCGCGCATGGCCTACGCCGGACGCCGCCCGGAGGATGACATCGTCCGGCCCGAGCGTGTCTACGCGACCGCTACGGATCCCGATCATGCGAGCGATCGTCCCCGGATGACCGCGCACGGCATCGCCAAGCGCCTTGATCTCGACATGCTCGACCACATGGGGCGCGGAGATGAGGTAAAGCTGGCGGCCGAGGTCACCTCCGCGGGCCAGCCCACTCTCATCGTCTGGGACCACGGCCATATCCCGACGCTCACGCGGGCTTTCCCGCTTGCGCCTGGCACGCAGGTCCCTGAAGCCTGGCCGGAGGATCGCTTCGATCTCTACTGGGTGCTCACTCCAGGGGCCTCCGGCTACACCCTGACCGTCGCCCCACAGGAATTGCTCGCGGGCGACGCGCCCACTGCTTAGCGCCGATTCACAAGACGCGGCGTTACTGTCAGCGCATGACGGAGGCAGAACTCCGCGACATCACCGGCATCGGCGCATCGGCGCGCCTCATCCGGCTTGTCCTCTCTGTCGGCTCGGCCTTCTTCGTGGTCGCAGCTGTCCTGCTGCTGGTGCTTCCCGACTCATTTGCCACGTGGATCGGGCTCGAGGGCACTGCCGCGGTGGACTGGTCCATGCGCATGATCGGGGCAGTCCTGCTCGGCCTGTCGGGGCTCATGTGGCTGGTTCGGCGTGCCGGAGACCATCCGGTCTTGGGTGCCGGGGCCGTCATGATGGTGACCTCGGCACTGCTCACCATCCTCACGGTGACTTTGCCGGGGGAGTGGACTCCTCTGCGCTGGGCACTCCTAGGCGCCGGAGCCGTGTTCGCGATTGCCTACCTGGGCCTGCTCCTCGCCAGTCGACGACTGTGATTCTCCAACGGGCTGGCATCGAGTCAGCCGGGTGACTAATCTCACGCCATGCGTGCATTCACCAGGTCCCTGGCCGCGACTGTTGGCGCAGGGGCCCTCGTCCTGAGCCTTGCTCCGGCGGGTGCGGTGATCCTGGTTCCGCAGGAGCCGCTGACCCCCGGCGCCCCGGCGCGAACTTGCGGATGGTCCATCAACTACCCCGATGACGCCAACTACTCCTGGCCCGACACCGATGCGGCGTACTTCGTCCAGTCCGCTCTCCTCAGTGAGGGTGACGAGATCGTCATCACTGGCCGGGACCCAAAGGCGCGCTACTGGTCGATCCAGACGTACAACTACGAGGACCGCCAGGTCATTGACAGTGTGAACGACGAGCAGGTGAAGCGTGTCGGCAAGGGCTCCAAGAAGACCTGGACCGTCACGGTGAGCACCAAACCCAGCAAGCCGGGCGACTCCAGGCTTCAGGGTGGCGATCCCTATGTCGTCGGAACGCCGTTCACCTTCGAAAACGACGCCAAGAAGCTCACCGTGATCATCTACCGGGTGTACCGCTCCGAGACATCGACGACGTCTGGAGGCCCACTCCCGTCGGTCACCCTGAAGCACGCCGACGGCAAAGTGGAGCGCCTCAAGACCTGCCTGCCGAGTCAGGTCGGTCCGCCGTCGAACCCCTTCATCTTGGACGCCCAGCCAGGGATCCCCGATCAGTTCGTCCGCGCTGACGGCGGTCGGTTCTATCCGAGTTACGACACGTCCTACCTCGTGGCCGAGCGCGCCTACGACCCCACCAAGGTCCTCATCGTCACGGGAAAGGCGCCCCGAGTGCGCCAGGACGTGCGGTATTGGTCGCTGTGCCAGAACGTCAACAGGTCACCGTTGCCCGTCGTCGACTGCGTGAGCGATCGCGACGTGAAGCTGACTCAGGGTCGGTTCACCATCGCCGTCGTCACGCCTGAGCAGGTGCCCGTCGCCGATCGCGAGAAGTACACGGGCGTGACATTCATCGACTGGGGCGATGTCAGCGATCAAGGTGCGTACGAGCCGGCGCTTCTGCTCTTCCGCAACATCCTGCCAAAGCCGTCTTTCAAGCAGTCCGTGGCCAGTGTGGCGTTCAATGAGCCCGCCACATCGACCATGGGCGACTACGCGCCGATCATCGAGCAGGTGCCGGTGTCGGAACTGCGGGCTCGCTAGCGCGCGCGAGCGAGGATCTCGAGCAACGAGGGCAGCGCTTCGGCGAACGG
>CAYYZU010000198.1:0-4137 GCA_964476205.1 uncultured Actinomyces sp.
GGAGCCCGACCCGAGTCGATGGCCTGCGCCAGGAGATCGGAGGGATCGAGATAGTCGTACGCCGGGACGGTGAGCAGCAGGCCCTGGTGTGCGGCCCCTCCGGACATCCGGTCGAGCTCGATCCGCGTCACCTCCATGAGCGGCATGCCCTGGTCGGCGGCGATCGTCAGGGCCTCGCGCACGCGGTCATCGGTATCGACGTACTGCTGGACGTAGAGCGCCGACGCGGGCACACCCGCGCGCAGCGCCTCGACTACCGGATTGCGACCCACGAGCACCTCGCGCCCGTCGCTGCGCTTGCCGCGCGGAGCGGCCTTGCGCGCCGTCGCCTTCTCCGCAGCGCGTGCGCGACGCGCAGCGGGGTGCTTGGCCCGCTCCTCGGCCTTGGGTGTCGGGCCCTTGCCCTTGAGTCCCTTGCGTCGCTGGCCGCCGGAGCCGACCGTCATGCCCTTCTTCGTGCCCTCCTTGCGCATCGCTCCCTTGCGCTGCGAGTTGCCGGCCATCAGGACTCCTCTGCTAGCGACCAGCGCGCGCCAGTCGGGGTGTCCTCGACCACGATGCCCGAGGAGGCGAGACCGTCACGGAGTGCATCCGCGACGGCGAAATCCTTGCGCTCGCGCGCCGCCTGCCGCTGAGCAAGCACAACGTCCACGAGCGGGCCGAGCGCGCGGCGCGCGGCCCCATCGTCGGCCGCAGCTGCCCAAGGCTCGGCATAGGGGTTGACACCCAGCACGTCGAGCATGGCCACGACCTCATCTCGCGACCGACGTGCGGTGTCGCCATCCCCTTCAGCGAGCGCAGCGTTGCCCGCGCGCACCGTGTCGTAGACGACCGCGAGTGCCTGCGGTACGCCGAGGTCATCGTCAAGCGCGGCAGCAAAGGCCGCGGGGAGATCCGTGGCACCGGGACCGTCCCCCAGCGCCTCCTCGGCCCTGCGAAGGAATCCCTCGATGCGGCGGTAGCCCGAGGCGGCCTCGGCGAGCGCCTCATCGGAGAATTCCAGCATCGAGCGGTAGTGCGCCGATCCGAGGTAGAAGCGCAGTTCGACAGGCCGCACCCGCTTGACAACCTCGGAGACGAGCAGCGAGTTGCCCAGGGACTTGCTCATCTTCTCGCCCGACGTCGTCACCCAGGCGTTGTGCATCCAGTACTGCGCGAATGCATCGCCTGCAGCCTTGGACTGGGCGATCTCATTCTCGTGATGGGGGAAGAGCAGGTCCATCCCTCCGCCGTGGATATCGAACGCCGACCCGAGGTAGCGCGAGGCCATCGCGGAGCACTCGAGATGCCAGCCGGGACGACCCGGACCCCAGGGCGTGGCCCACTGCGGTTCGCCGGGCTTGGCTCCCTTCCACAGTGCGAAGTCGCGCGCATCACGCTTCACCGATGCCTCGGAGTCGCCGGCGGGCTGCATGTCGTCGAGGCGCTGTCCGCTGAGCGCGCCGTACTCCGGGAAGGAGCGCACGTCGAAGTAGACGTCACCGGCCGCGGCGTAAGCGTGGCCGGTGTCGATGAGCCGGTCCATGAGGTCGACCATCTCGGGCACGTGACCGGTGGCGCGCGGCTCGTAGGTGGGCGGCAGGCAGCCGAGGACGTCGTAGGCCCAGGTGAAGGCACGCTCGTTACGCATCGCGACCTGCCAGAAGGGCACGCCCTCCTCGGCCCCCCGGGCCAGGATCTTGTCGTCAATGTCGGTGACGTTGCGCACGAAGGTGACGTCGTAGCCGGAAGCCTCGAGCCAGCGCCGGAGGATGTCGAAGGCCAGGCCCGACCGGATGTGGCCCACGTGGGGCGGTGCCTGCACCGTGGCCCCACACAGGTAGATCGACACTCGGCCCGGCTCAAGGGGGACGAAGTCGCGCACCGCGCGCGTGGCGGTGTCGTAGAGGCGCAGGGTCACCCGGACAGACTAGTGGTGGGCAGACTAGTGGTGGGACTAGTGGGGCAGGCGCGTGACGACCTTCTCCGGCGTGATGCGGCACACCACGCGTACGTTGTCGGTGCCATCATCCCCCGGGTAGCGATCCGTGCCGGTGTAGGCCTTGTTGAGTCGATCGATGAGCTCACGGCCGCCTTCCTCCACCATCGCCACGGTGCCGCGCACCTCGACGTAGGAGTAGGGGTTGTCCTTCGGGTAGACCAAGACGGTCACCTTGGGGTCGGCCTGCATGTTGAGGTACTTGCGCCGACCCTTGATGGTCGACACGAGCAGGTCATTGCCGTCGCGCTCGACCCACACAACCGACAGCTGCGGGTAACCATTCGGGTTGATCGTCGCGATCGTGGCGAACTCGGGCGCGTCGAGCATGGGGAAGGCCTCGGGCGGAATAGTCGCGGTCATGGGGCGACGGTATCGGACGGGTGCCCGTCAGGGGGTCGCGAGGAGGGCGGTGGCAATGGCCGCCAGGCCCTCGCCGCGACCCGTGAGGCCGAGGCCGTCGGTGGTGGTGCCCGAGACGCTTACGGGCGCGCCGACCGCGGCGGACAGCACCGCCTCGGCCTCGGCCCGGCGTGTGCCGATGCGCGGCCGGACTCCGATTACCTGGATGGAGACATTGGCGATATCCCACCCCGCCTCGCGGACGCGTGCGGCTGCGTGGGCCAGCAGAGCCGCGCCGCTTGCGCCGGCCCACTGCGGATCGTCGACGCCTACGAGCGATCCGAGATCCCCGAGCCCCGCCGCAGAGAGCAGCGCATCACATGCTGCGTGCGCGGCCACGTCGGCATCGGAGTGACCGTCGAGGCCATCGCCCTCCCACAGCAGGCCGGCCACCCACAGGGGTCGACCCGAAGCGAAGGCGTGGACGTCGACGCCCACGCCGACGCGACTAGCCGACACCGCCGCTGGCCCGTCGACGGACAAGGATCGCCTCGGCAAGCACCAGGTCGAGGGGGCGCGTGATCTTGAAGGCCTCTTCATGGCCGGGGACGACGTGCACCGTGGCGCCCATCCGCTCGACCATGCCCGCGTCGTCGGTGGCATCGCCGCCATCGGATTCCGCATGCGCGCGTTGAAGCAGGTCGCGAGCGAATCCCTGCGGCGTCTGGACAGCGTGGAGCCGCGAGCGATCGAGAGTGGCGCGCACGATGCCGTCTCCGTCGACCTCCTTGATGGTGTCGACCACGCCCAGCGTCGGGATCACGGCCTCCGCGCCCCCGCGAACCGCAGTGACGACGCGGTCCACGACCTCGGCGGGCACGAGCGGCCGCGCAGCATCGTGCACGAGCACGACATCCACCTCGGGGGGCAGCGCGAGGAGGGCCCGCGCCACGGAATCCTGTCGGGTCTCCCCGCCGGAGACGATGGTGATCGGGAGCTCGATGCCGGCGAGCAGCGCGCGGGACTCCTCGACCGCGTCCTCGGGCACAGCGACGACGATGACGTCGATGTCACGCGCCGTGGAGAGGTTGCGTACGGCGTGGAGAAGGATCGGCTGCCCGGCGAGAGTGCGCAGTGCCTTGGGCGCTCCCGGGCCAAGGCGCTCGCCGCGTCCGGCCGCCGGGACGATCACGGCGGTGAGTGGGGCGTCGCCCATGGCGACCTCCGCTTTCCCTTGCGCGGGTCGACAGTCACACCGCGACGACGAAACCCGGAACGACTAGGAGGCGAGTACCTCGTCGAGGATGGCCTCCGCCTTGTCCTCGTTGGTCTTCTCCGCGAGGGCGAGCTCGCTCACGAGGATCTGACGTGCCTTGGCCAGCATGCGCTTCTCTCCAGCGGAGAGTCCGCGCTCGCGCTCGCGGCGCCACAGATCGCGAACCACCTCGGCGACCTTGATGACATCGCCCGAGGCGAGCTTCTCAAGGTTGGCCTTGTAGCGGCGCGACCAGTTGGTGGGCTCTTCGGTGTAAGGCTGGCGAAGGACCTCGAAGACCCGGTCCAGGCCCTCGGCGTTGACCACATCGCGGACGCCCACGAGGTCGACGTTGTCAGCGGGCACGCGCACCGTGAGGTCTCCCTGGGCGACTCGGAGTACGAGGTACTCCTTCTCCGCCCCCTTGATGACTCGGACCTCAACGGCCTCGATGAGGGCAGCCCCGTGATGGGGGTAGACGACGGTGTCGCCAACCTTGAACGTCATAGAGTGAGACCCCTTTCCAGGTCCATCAGGATATCACGGGCATCAGGAGCACCAC
>CAYYZU010000199.1:0-4055 GCA_964476205.1 uncultured Actinomyces sp.
CGGCAATTCCTTCGCCGGGGTCCAGCTTCCGACGGTTTGTGACACTTAGCCGGTCCCGTGAGTGTCACAAACCGTCGGAAACGACAGCCGACGCTCCCGATAGCGTCCGCACGGTGGCGGACCGGCAGCTCGATCGCAGCATCGCGCGGCTCGCCGTACCCGCATTCGGTGCTCTCCTCGCGCAGCCACTCTTCCTCCTCGTCGACGCGGTCATCGTCGGCACGTTGGGCACCGAGGCGCTCGCCGGGCTCGGCGCCGCGTCCACGATCTTTGGCGCGGTCGTCGGCCTGTGCATCTTCCTGTCGTACGCCGCCACCGCCGCCGTGGCGCGGCTCCTCGGAGCGGGCGATCGCGCGGGCGCCCTGAGCCAGGGTGTTGACGGGATGGCGCTGGGCATCGGACTCGGCATCGTGCTCGCGGTCATCGGATTCGTCCTCGCGGAGCCACTCATCGGGCTCCTCGGCACATCGGCCGAGGTGACGTCGTACGCCGTCACCTACCTGCGCATCATCGCGGTCTCCTTCCCCGCCGTGCTCGGCGTACTCGCTGCCGTCGGCGTGCTGCGTGGCCTGCAGGACACGCGCACCACGCTCTACGTCACGCTTGCCATGGTCGTCGTCAACCTCGTGCTGTGCCTGGTCTTCGTGCTCGGGCTCGGCTGGGGAATCGGCGGAAGCGCCGCGGCTACGGGGATCGCCGAGCTCGTCGGCCTGCTCGCCTACGGCGCGATCCTCTTACGCACGGCCCGGCGTGAGGGAGTCGCGATCACGCCCAGTGGGGTCGGTGTCGTGCGATCCGCCCGCGATGGAGTGCCACTCTTCGTCCGCGCACTCGCCCTGCGCGGAGTGCTCGTCATCGCCTCCGCTGTGGCTGCGCGCCTAGGAGATGCCGAACTCGCGGCCTACCACGTCACCGTGACGCTCTTCTTCGCGCTCGCCCTCGCCCTCGACGCTGTCGCTATCGCGGGCCAGGCGCTGCTGGGCAAGACACTCGGTGCCGGGGACGTCACCGCCTCGCGCACCATCACTCGACGCATCGTGTGGTGGTCCGTGTGGCTAGGCGTCGTCCTCGCCCTCGTTGTCCTAGCGCTGCGTCCCTGGCTACCCGGCTGGTACGGCGAGGACGCGCGCGTCATCGCGCTCATCTCCTCCGCCCTCCTCGTGCTCGCGGTGCTGCAGCCACTCTCCGGTGTCGTCTTCGCCCTTGACGGCGTACTCATCGGCGCCGGTGACACGCGCTGGCTCGCCTGGGCGCAGATCGTCGTGCTCCTCGCCTTCCTGCCCGCGGCCTGGCTCGTGCTCGCCAACTCCTGGAGTCTCGACGCGCTCTGGTGGGCCCTGGGTTGGTTCCTTCTCGTACGCGCGGTCCTGCTCGTCTGGCGCGCGCGCGGCGCCGCCTGGCTCGTCACCGGGGCGGTGCGTCCGCGGTAACGTCACCGCGTGCGCGGCGTACTCCTCGACGTCAACGAGACACTTCTCGACCTCTCCGGACTCCAGCCTGCCTTCGCATCGATTGGCCTGCCGGACGCGCAGCCGCTGTGGTTCGCGCGCACGCTGCGCAATGGCTTCGCGCTGGCCGCGGCTAACGACTGCCGACCCTTCACTGATGTCGCACGCGCAGCCCTCGTGTCACTCGATCCCATGCGGCTCAAGCCCAAGGACGCCGATGCGATTCTCGACGCGTTCACGCGCCTGCAGCCGCATCCTGACGTGGAGCCGGGCCTGCGCAGTCTTGCCGATGCCGGTATCCCTGCCATCACCCTCACCGTGGGTGACGCAGAGACGGTCGCGCGCATCTTCGACGCTCACGGCCTTGGCGATCTGGTTGCCGGGCACCTCTCGGCCGCCGATTTCGGCCGTTGGAAGCCCGCACCCGCGCCCTACCTCGCTGGCTGTCTCGCGCTCGGCCTGCCTCCCGGTCACGTCACGATGGTGGCCGCGCACTCCTGGGACCTGCACGGCGCGCGCCGTGCGGGACTGCGCACGGCGTGGATCACGCGACTCGAGCGGGTGCGACCGGACATCTTCGATGCGGCCGACCTGGAAGGACCCGACCTGCCGTCGGTTGCCGCGCAGATCGTAGGGTCGGCGGCATCATGAGTGAGCGCACCGCCGTCGTCATCTCCAACCCCACCGTCGGGGCGGAGTTGGGCCATCTGGAGCCGTGGCTGCGCGACAACGGATTCGACGTACGCCGACTTGTGCGCGACGACATCCTCTCCGCCGATGCGGCCGACGACGCGGACCTGGTGATCGTGCTCGGCTCGGAGTGGACACTCGCCCGCACGATGGACGCACCAAGCGATCCGCCGCAGGCGGCCGCCGCGATCGCCGCAGAGATCGAGTTGGTGCGCCGCCGTATCGAGCAGGACAAGCCCTTGCTCGGCATCTGCTTCGGTGGGCAGATGCTGTCGCGCACCCTTGGCGGAGAGGTCACTCGCCAGGCCGCCCCGCACATTGCCTGGGAGACGCCCGAGTCGGAAGTCGAGGAGCTCCGCGCCCCCTGGGTGCTGTTGCACAACGACGCCTTCACCGTGCCCCCGGGCGCCGAGCTGCTGGCTGAGGCCGACCATGCGCCGATTGCCTTCCGGTACGGGCGCGCCTGGGGCGTGCAGTTCCATCCCGAGGTAGACGCTGAGATTCTCGCGCAGGTGTTCGATGACGTCGGGACGCCGCGCGAGGTGTCGACACCTCAGGTGGACGCCCTACGTGCACGCGCCGACGCGCAGCGCGCGGATAGCCTGCGGCTCTTCGATCGCTTCTGGGCGGAGGTGTCGTGATGCCTGGTCAGGCTGTCGGGCCCTATCGCATCACCACCGTGTGCCTGGGCAACATCTGCCGCTCGCCCATGGCCGAGGCCGTCATCCGCGCCCGTGTCGAGGACGCCGGCCTCGGGGCGCTGGTGCTGGTGGACTCCGCCGGCACCGACGGGTGGCACATCGGGGAGGACGCCGATCCGCGCGCGCTGCGGACCCTGCGAACCGCGGGCTACGACCTCACGCACTCTGGGCGCCAGATCACGACCGAGTGGTTCCTTGAGCCGGGACGCCCGGACCTCCTGCTCACCATGGACTCCAGCAACTACGCGACCGTCATCGACCTCGCACCCGACGAGGCCGCACGAGAGCGCGTGCGCATGATGCGTTCCTTCGACCCCGTGCTCGCCGGGCTGCCCGCGGGTGATCCGCGGCTCGACGTACCCGATCCGTGGTACGGCGATCACGACGGATTCAGTGACGTCCTCGCAATGCTTGAGGCCGCGGCGGATGGCCTCGTCGCCGACCTGCCCCTGCTGCTCGACCGCTAGTCCATCTCTCGAAGGGTCAGCGCGTACTGGATCACCACGAGTGCCGACTTATTGCCAGTTGCACGACCCTTTGCGGAGAAATGCGTCGTCCAACTGGCAATAAGTGGTCGGAACCGCAAACGACGCTCCGTCAGACTCTGCACGGGGCAGACGTCTGACGGAGCGTCGTTAACGAAGAGAACTAGCTCGCGGTGACGGTGAATGCGACCGAGGCGGTCACCTCGGGGCTCACGCGCACGCGCGCCTTGTGGCTGCCGATCTCCTTGACATGCGACACCTCGACGGAGCGCTTGTCGAGCAGCGGCCCACCCGCCTTGCGCACCGCGGCCACGAAATCGGCGTTGGTGATGGAGCCGAAGAGCTTGCCGCTCTCGCCAGCGCGCGCCGGGATGACGACGGCGAGGCCCTCGAGCTGATCCTTGACCTCCTTGGCGTGCGCCAGGTCACGGATCTCACGGGAGTCGCGAGCGCGCTTGATCTGCGCAACCTGCTTCTCGCCGCCCGCGGTCCACGGCATGGCCAGGCCACGGGGCACGAGGAAGTTGCGGCCGTAGCCGTCCTTCACGGTGACGACGTCACCGGGGACGCCGAGGCCGTCAACCGACTGAGTGAGGATGATCTTCACGTCTACCTCCCCGTGCTGGTGTAGGGCAGCAGTGCCATCTCCCGCGCATTCTTGATCGCCTTGGCGACTGCGCGCTGCTGCTGCATGGTGAGTCCCGTCACGCGGCGCGAACGGATCTTGCCGC
>CAYYZU010000200.1:0-4055 GCA_964476205.1 uncultured Actinomyces sp.
GCGGCTTCGTCTGCCGCAGGGGGTTGAGGCCCCCTGCGGCAGACTCGACCAGCGTTGTTGTCATGTCAGCAACCTAGGCGCGATTCGGTTCCGGGGCCTCAGGAGCCCGAGAGCGCGGCGTAGTCGGACTCGAGCTTCGCCTTCTGCTCCTCGTTGAGCGGGATGAAGAGCGCATCGGTCGCGATGGTGGCGTCATTGGCGACGTAGTAGTCGAAGAACGCCTTCACCTCGGGCTTGGCCAGGGACTGCTTCGAGGGGTAGACGAAGAGCGGTCGCGAGAGCGGCGTGTAGGTGCCGTCCTGGGCCGTCTCGACGCTCGGCGCGACGCAGCCGGCGCCGTTGTCGATCTGGACGGCGGTGAGCTTGTCGGCGTTCTCCTCGAAGTAGGTGAAGCCGAAGTACCCCAGGCCGCCCTGCGAGCCGCTCACGCCCTGCACGGTGACGTTGTCGTCCTCCGTGGGGGTGTAGTCGGTGCGGCTGGCGCCCTCCTCACCGTTGATGGCGTCGGTGAAGTAGTCGAAGGTCCCCGAGTCGGTGCCGGCGCCGAAGAGCTGCAGCGGGACGTCAGGGAAGTCGGCGCGGACCTGGTTCCAGTTGTTCACCGTCGAGCCGGGCGCCCAGATCGCAGCCAGCTCCTCGACGGTGAGGCAGGTCGCCCAGGTGTTCTCCTTGTTGACGACGACGGTGAGGGCGTCGACCGCGACCTGGAGCTCGGCGTACTCGATGCCGGCGGCCTCGCACGCGGCCGCCTCTTCCTCCTTGATGGAGCGTGAGGCGTCGTTGGCGTCCGTCTCGCCGCGGCAGAACTTCTCGAAGCCGCCGCCGGTGCCCGAGGAGCCTACGGTGACCTGCACGCCGGGGTTGGCGGCCATGAAGTCCTCGGCCGCGAGCGCAGTGAGGGGGTAGACGGTCGAGGAGCCGTCGATGCGGACGGCTCCGCTGAGGTTGGAGTCGCCGCTGGCGCTGGAGTCGCTGCTCGAGCCGCCACCGCAGGCGGCGAGGACGAGTGCGCTGGAGATAGCAAGTGCCGCGAGGGCGGCAGTGCGGGTGCGAGTCACCCTGATCCTCCTGGGAGTCGATGGCCCGGTCTCGCTGACCGGACGCCACGAAACCTAGGAAGTCAGGATGACCCCGGGGCGGGGTGATGGTGAACTCCAGATGAACGAATTCGGACGGCTGGCTGAATCGTTGTCGGGTCAATCCCGGGAGACGGCGTGACGCTCGACCGCGAGGACGATGGGCTCCTCCGCGTCCTCGGGGAAGTGTCGGTGGACGACGAGGAATCCGCCGGGGGAGAGCTTCGGATCCAGCTCGAAGGACCCCGTGATCCGCAGGCCCGCGATGGTCTCTACCAGCGCGGGCAGGAGCGGCCGATGCGTGCAGACCACGAGGGGCCGAGGATCCAGCAGGAGCTCCTGCATCCGTCGCACCGCACGCTTGGGCTTCTCGGCGTACGACTCCTCGCTCAAGGCCGGCTCGAGGTGCACATCGGCATCGATGGACTTGGCGTAGCGCTTGACCGTCTCGCGGCAGCGCAGGGCGTCAGACGAGTGAACCTCCTCAATGCCATAGGCCGCGAGCATGGGCACGAGTGCCTTGGCCTGTGACCGGCCCTTGCCGGAGAGGGGCCGGTCTGCGTCGAACTTGCCCTTGAAGTCAGCGCGCTTGAGCGCCTGCGTGTGGCGCAGGAGGATCAGCGGGCTGCTGCTCGGCAGGGCTACCGCTTCGCGCACGAGGTCGGCGTCACGCGGGTAGGTGAGCTTGGCGGCCGCCTGCTCTGCGGGGAGCCACTCGATCTCCTCGACCTCGTCGTCGGGAGCGAAGCCCTCGTCGGAGCCGACCCGAGCGGCCCAGTAATCGACCACCTTGGGCAATCCCAGGGCGACGTACTCCTGGCGTGCCAGCGGCGGCCCGAGGACGGGCACGATCCCGGTTTCCTCGTCGCACTCCCGGACGGCGGCGACGACGGGGTGCTCGCCGGGCTCGACCTTGCCCTTGGGCAGCGACCAGTCGGCGCGCAGGCCGCGATGGATGACCGCAATCTCGGGGCCCTGGGGGCTGTCGCGTACGACGACCACGCCCGCGGCCCGCACGACCTCCGAGTCGGTCATGACCGGATTGTGACGTACGAAAGTGAACAGGGGGGCAGGAGTGTGGATTCCCTCAGACCAAGGCCACCCCTGCCGGTCAAGGGGCGCGAGAGGAGAGTGGGGTGTGCTTAGGAGACGCCGGCCTGGTGGGCCGCCCTGTGGACTTTCGGCCACAGGTCGAGGAAGGTACGGCGGTCGGCTAGCTCCGCTGCCTCCTCGATCCCCAGCAACCTGCCCAGGGCGAAGGCAGCTGCGGGATCAGCCTCGGGCGCGAGGTCGCGCAGGGTCGCCTGGGCGACGTGGGCGTCCTGATGGCTGCCCAGCACCTCGGTGACGTCGGCCAGCCGGTCCGCGAGTCGGCTCATGTCGTGCCCGAGAACGGGTGCCACGGCATCGGCGGAGTAGCGGGCGCGCTTGGCCGCGATCCGGGCCTCGTGCCACACGGGGCTCGGGGTGTCGATCTCCAGGCCCGCGACGCGGCGGTCCAGTCGCCGGAAGGCCTTGGCCACGAGCGGCGGCAGGGCTTGCTCCGCCGACTCGCGCGCGCGCTCGGTGAGCGGAGGTCGGCGTACCCCTTCGACGAGGGACTCCAGGAGTGCGACGTAGCGGTCGGAGTCGACGACGGCCCGCACCTCGTCGTCGGCCTGCGACATGCGTCGTGCGAGCGCGGCGTCGATGACAGCCCGTGCGCGGGTGGAGTCGACCTCGTCGAGCTCGATCGCGTGCGCGTCGAGGCGCTCGCGCAGTACCTCCGTGTCGCGAGCGGCGCCTAGGCCCGATGCCATCCACCCGAGTTCGGCTCGGAGTTCGCGTGCCCAGGCCTCGTCGACGAGCGGCTCGAACACCTTCAGTCCGCTGCGCAGTCGGCGCGCGCTCACGCGCATCTGGTGCACGGCGTCGGGCAGGTCGCGGCGCAGGAGCAGGTCGGCGAGCAGGAGGCGACGGCAGTGCAGCGCGAGGTAGGCGCTCACGACGTCACCGGCGGGCGCCGACGCGTCGGGCCAGGGCAACTCGGCCACATCCGGGGGTACGGCGGCCCGCGGGCCGAGAGCCGCACCGGCCTTGCTCATCGTCCCGGGGATGGCACCGGCCGCGAGGAGTGCGTCGGCCACCCGACGCAGCAGTTCCTCGTCGGGCGGATCGGTCATGGCCTCGGCCTCGATCTCGCGGAAGCGCGTGGCCACCCGGTCTCCATCCAGGACCGAGACGGTGTCGTCGACGACCTCGATGACGGGGGCGCCGGAGCGACCGAGGAGCACGCGCGGGGTGCGCTCGGTCTGCAAGGCGGCGACCGGCCCCAGGGACGCGCCGCGGGCGAACGCCGTCACCAGGCGCGCATGGCTGGCGGGAAGGTCGTCGGAGAGCGGTGCGCGCATCTCGTCCCGCACACCCTCGCCCGCGCCCTGCACAGGCAGCTTGAGATGCCAGCCCTCGTCGGGACCTCCCGCGCGACGGCGCAGGGTGATGCCCCAGCGGAAGAGCCGCAGGTCCGGGGTGTCGTAGTAGACGTTGGACATCGCGAACGTCGGTCGCGTCTCCACGCGCGTCACACCCGGAAGCGCGGCGAGATCGGGAAGCGTGAAGGCACCGGTCACCCGGAACTTCAGCTCGACCTCACGATGGGCCGCGCTCACATTCGTCTGCTCACACCAGGCGACCGCGGGTGCGGTGCACCTCGATGAGCGTCTCCTGCAGGTCGCGCAGCGGCTGGCCGTCGGGAGCGACGAGGCGCCGCTGCCAGGTGCCGTCCGAGCGCAGGTCCCACGCGGCCGTGCCCGGATCGAAGGCGAGGATGAAGAGGGCGTTGATCTCCGCCACCTGCTCGGGGCTCTTCAGGCTCACCAGGGTCTCGACACGGCGATCGAGGTTGCGGTGCATGAGGTCGGCCGAGCCGATCCACACCTCGGTGTCACCGTCGTTGCAGAACTCGTAAACGCGTGAGTGCTCGAGGAATCGTCCCAGGAT